>CACYCX010000256.1 GCA_902772975.1 uncultured Spirochaetaceae bacterium | reverse complement strand
GATTACGCGGTTTAGAAACATGCTTTTTGAAAAGGTCCTTCACCTTCACTTCTTCCGGCATGTTGCCCGGGTTCCACATCCAAATGTAGTCAGAATAAATCTTGATTTGGATAGGAACAGTAAATACAATTAATGCGCTCTCCTTAACTTATGTAAATCTTAATACCTGGATAAGGGACAAGAAAAGTACGCCAGTTTTCAATGAAAAAGTCGACAAAACGTTGCAGCAAGATATAATAACACAAGAGGTGGTGTATCAGAAATGCATAGAGGCACTGATGATTGACAAATAACAAATCTCAACGTAGAAATCAAGCATCATCAGCCAAAACAACCTTTCTTTAAAAACAACATTAAAGGCGAACCTAGTCACTCAAGACTAACAACCTATTTCAAAAATAAATTCCCAAGTTTATCGCCTAGTTTGCATGGGCGTATGTCAAACTGTTCCTTCAATAATTCACACACGATATTATTGTCTTTTTTAAATTTTTCTGATTTATTCAAAGCCAAATAGTAATATTCTTTATTTTTGTACGGTGAAAAAACCTTGCCCAATACTGAACCGAAATTTTTACGCAAGAAAGGAATTGCTTTCGCATTTGAATGAGCCTTCATAATATAAAAATGAAATTTTTCTTCCAACATTTCCCTGATTTCTTTACGGAACATTTCGCGAACTTTCTTTTTCCACTTATCTTTTTGCGAAAGATTGTTCTGGGCATAAAGAGATATAACGAACAAAAAATTTACATTGTAGTGAGCAATCAACAAAGTGTCTCTGTCAAACAATCTATTTTCAAATTGAAAGCTGAAAAACGGTCTTTTTGTTTTTAATTTGATATTATCGTTTCGATTAAACTCTTCTTGCGTGGCGCTTATAAAAAAATTGGGAATTACATTATACCCTTCTGTATCGTCATCTCTTAACTTGACATGACCTTTTTTCTCATTGGCCTGCCCATTAAAAAATAAGTCTATATTCCATTGGATTACGTTGCGAGCATACGTAAATTGTTTATAAACTGAATTTTTCGTAAGGAGCGTTTTTTGCTTGTAATATTTAGAGTCGCCTATATAATAGATTAAATTCTCATTAGCATCACCTCTTATCAAATCATTATATCTATACATATGGTCGACTCGCTTGCCATCATCTTGTTCAACCAGACCCTTGGGGAAATTTTCATGGGGGTCTCCGACAAGATCATCAATTATTGCTTCAAAAACAGTTTCGAAGTTAGCGGCTAATAAATATTCTTGTTCGTTGACATCCATGCTTATTTTCTTACTTTTTTCGAAGAATGCATAGCAAAGATCCCACAAAAACAGGGACACATCGCTGAAACATTTATATCTGATTTGACGTAGACGAGCGATTCCCATTCCGTTCAAATACTGATCAAATGAAGGTCCTTTGATTAAGTCGAAACCTAAAGCTATCTGAATGGGAAATCCGTATTCCTCACGTATGTAATTTAAAATGGAATAATAAATCATCAGAAGTTCTTCGTCCGGATTATTCACCCTCCTCTTATTAACAAACTGATAATAAAAGGGGGTTCCGTCTTGAACAATTACCCTATTTCGACTAATTGTCTTGTTCCAATTAATTTTATTGTAACCAGAACGGACTTCTTTTAAGATTGAAAAAATTAGCTGTTGATTCTCACGATTAAATTTTTGTAAAGCAAGTAAAATGTCCAGGAAAGTATTATATCGGCGCAAGGGGCTTGGGTTCATCTGCGGGGCATCTTGTTTGCGAATAATCGTGTTTGTGGGATTATGTTCGTTAAAAACGACAATAGCACGATATATCCAAACAGCAAGCTCGTAAATAAACGCCCGTTCTGACTCACTAAATTTCGAATTAGAGTCATCAAAATCTATGATTTCTTCGGGGTTAAGTCTCCCAAAAACCTTTTCCTCCTTATTCAGCAAAACCCTTGGTAAAATGAAAACGCAATCTTTTAAAGATGGATTATAAAAATAACCCACATAATTAACATTAACTTTCCCTTTTACGTCACGTAAATTAGAGATCCCTTTAAGAATGTTCTTAACGGAATTTCCATTATAACTGTACGCTTCAATCAAAATCTTCATTTATTTTTTTTGATGTTCTTTGTAGACAATTTTATTTTTATTTTAAATTTCTCTTGAACTTTTTGAATAAAAAGCTCGAGATCATCGTTTTCTAAAACGCGCTTTATATATATGAGGTCTCCATGGCCATCTTCTAGACTATCAGCTTCGTCTATTTCTTCCGTCGTAACAAGATTGAGTCCCGTTTCACTATTCCATTTTTTGACAATATCCTCGGCACTTTCAGTATTATTCTTGTCAATATATTTTTCTAGAGTCTTATGAATGAGTTCATTAGCCGAAATTTCTTCATTGTCATTGTCAATCGTATAAGATTTCACGCGCTGTATTGCTTGAACTAATCCCATTTTTTTCAAAAATTCTTCAACCTTACTTGCGTTAATAGAGCCATCTTCTTTATAAAAACTTTGGAATGATATAGGTTCTTCTTTGGTATCATTCTCGTTTGTAAAGAAGTCTTCTATGCCATAAATTCTCATAATCTCGTTATAGAGATAGAACAAGACCTTTCCAACAAAAGCTTCTTGTTTAATTTCACCCTTTTGCGCTTTGCAGAAATAAAAACCTATTTTTTTATCTTCGCTTCTCGTGAGGTCCCCGATTCTACGGTTAATCTCCTTCAGAAAACGCCACCATTCACATTTTTGAAGATTATTTTCTTCTCCAAAAGAAATATACCATTTCTTATTTACGTCTTCTTTTATAGGGAAATACTTCCATTCCCAGCGTCGTTTAAACGCAGAATCCATCGGAAACAGGGATTGATCACTTGTGTTCATTGTCGCCCATATATATAAATTTGGCGGTAATAACAGAACGCGACCTTCCTGCACATCGTGAGAAAGATCTGAACCAGGAATACTGCTTATATAGCCGTCTACAACAGTATTTATCTTCAAAACTGAACTCAACTTATAGTCGTTTTTGAAAGATCTTTCGATTTCTTTCCGAATATCATCATCCGCTTCGATTGGATATGTGGAAAACCCATTGTCAGAACGGTCTAACAGTTGAAATATATCTCCAAATACTTGAGCACAATTACCACGGTTTATTTCTTCTATAACAAGATATTGTTTTGGGAGCGCCCCATTTCCACCCTCCATTTCGGAATATTTTTTCCATGCTCCCAAATACGCTTTTAAAAACGCTTGTTTAACAAAGCTATAGGCAATCACTTCCTTAACGTTCTTATTATCACTTCCTTCCTTAACGTTTTTACTATTACCTACTGCTTCCTCAGGTCTCATCGTAGGTTTATACGACCCAACAAAAGTAGAATAATCACTATCCGGATGAAGAGTTGTGCGTACGACGCTTCCGTCAAGAGTATTTTTCTTCATTTCATACGATTTGCCTGTACCCGGGGCTCCATAAAAAATCAGATTGTAAGAATCGCTATTCTTCTCAGTTTTTTTCGATTCTTTGTCAAATACAAACATTGAATCAGATCGATAATAAGAAAACCCAATCTTTTTCTCACCGACCTCGTAAAAAACGAGATAATCGTTCGAGTTGTTTCGCTCACATAAACCTAAATCTTTTAGTAAAAAATCTTTCAGTGAACCTTCATAATAGTCGTCTTCAAAAGATTTTGGCGGATAAATCTTATAGTCCTTGCGCTGGTTGCTCCTCTTAAGTTGGACTTGAATACGTGTGTCGTTTTTATCGCTTTTATAATCATCTTTCGCCTTATAAATAAATTCGTAATTGTCCGAGTTTTTATTGGCGGGTATGCCAAAAAATTTCATTGCCGACGCACCAGAAAATTCTATTTGCTTACCGGAGTCTGTGCTTAAGTCGTTTTTTCTAAATTTTAAAATCAACATTTTTTCTGGCATGTAGATATCCATAAAGACCTCTTTTTTTGGTTTAATATATTTTTTTTTGATGAAAAAGTTTACTTCACTATTTATTTCCGCAGTTTCAACGGCAAAAGTGTTTACACAAGCACCCGGCCTGATTGCCTAAATAGGCATATGCAGCATATTCTTTTTAGATAATAACATATATAATGAACAAAATCCTATATAAGCGACTTCTTTATTAATCCATATATTGTAGCGTATCTGGATATTCCAAGATGTCCTTATAAACATCTACCAGATGAATTCTTTTCATCGTCTCAACTAATTCATTCTTTTGATTAGAACCGTTGAGATAGCTGTTCCATACGAAAGAAGGATTTAAAAACACAAGATATATGGGTACAAGTTGTTCCACGCCCCATTTTAGCATTGTCACAAAGCCGCGTATAAGAATTTCTTTTTCTGGAGAGGTTCCTGCATCGGCAAATGGAAATAAGAACGCATTAAAAACGCATTCACAATGTTGGTTACAAAGGTAATCATGGAATGATTCATGGTAAGCAAATTGCTTTACAACATCTTGTACACCAGGGTTTCCCGAAATATCCCCTTCCGTTTTAACCAGATAATATTTCCCATCTAGTATGCAAAATACTTCTCTGTCATTAATTTCACATTTAGCTATGATATCTGGAATTAAAGTTTTTGTTTCGTAATGCCCGCCATTTAGATACCATTGCGGCTTCTTTATTTCTGATTCAACTTGATCATGTATATTTCCAAATATCTGTCCG
>CACYCX010000255.1 GCA_902772975.1 uncultured Spirochaetaceae bacterium | reverse complement strand
TGGTCGGGGAAAGTACCGTTTGTATCAAGCTTGATTTTGTAGCCCAGTGCCTTTGCCTCGCGGATTAAAGACGGGGTGTGCTTGCTGCACAGAGGCTCCCCGCCGGATATTACAAAGCCCGAAAGAACGTTCCGCCGCTTTTTAAGATGGTCGATTACGGCGCCTGTCGTGACGAAGTCTGCGTCATCGGAATCCGGGCTTTGCGGCAGGACGAGCGGAATGTTGTAGCAGTAAGGACAGCGCAGGTTGCAGCCCTTCAGGAAGAAAGCCGCCGATACCCGCTCGGGAAAATCCACGAGCGAGGTCTTTACGAGAATGCCCTGTGCGCTGTCCATTTTACGTTATGCGTTTACAGCCTGGAAAATTTCTTCCAGCTCCTGAACTGAATGGGCGCGGGCTTTTTCAGTTCCGTCTGCTCCGTAGAAAATTACTGTTGGAGAAGCAAAGACTCCGTTTCTTGTAGCCTTTGAAAAACCTTCCTCTGAATCAACATCAATTGATTCACCTTCAATGTCAAGGTTTGAGACATATTCCTTTACAGGAGGGCAGTTCGGGCATGTCTTTCGTGTGTAAAGCTCAAAGTGAGTGATGTCGCCGAAATCAGGCTGGTCGTAAGAAGCTTCAGGTCTTTCTATTCTTTCTGCGCGTGTTGTTTCTGCAAAATCTGAGCTCTGGCACGGAGAATCTGCTGAGGAAATTCTGTAGGATTCATTCTCGTTTAATACAAAGAGCTTTCTGTGCTTAAACTCATCAGCTTTTCCTTTATTCCAGTGCTTTACTGCGCGGTAATAGCCTACGATTCTGGCATAAACTTCAGTTTCTGTTCCGTGAACGTCGCTGAGAAGTTTTTTTGTTTCTTCAATCTCGGCTTCTACCTGTTCGAGTGTTCTTGTCTGATTCTTCATGAAATTCCTCCGTACTTTTAATTTCTCTCTATTTTAATTGTCGGCTTGAAGGAGCATTTTCTTTTCATCTTCAAGCTTAGATAATTTTTTCTTTAATTCTGCTTCGCGTTCAGCCTTACACTTAGGACATTCAAAATGCTCGCCGCTGATGTAGCCGTGAATCGGGCAGATTGAGTATGTCGGTGAAATCGTAAGGTACGGAATGCGGTAATTGTTCATTATCGAGCGTACAAGGTCGCGGCATGCCTTCCAGTCTTTAATCTGTTCACCCATGAATGTATGGAAGACTGTTCCTCCCGTATACTTTGTCTGAAGCGATTCCTGATGGTCGAGCGCCTCAAAAATATCAGAGGTGTAGTCGATCGGGAGCTGCGACGAGTTTGTATAATACGGATCTTTCGAGCCGCTTGTAATGATGTCCGGGTAACGCATCTTGTCATGGCGGGCAAGGCGGTAGCTTGTACTTTCGGCCGGTGTTGCCTCAAGGTTGAAAAGCTCGCCTGTCTTTTCCTGATAGTCCTGCATCCTCTCGCGCATGTGGTCAAGAACCTTTTCTGCAAATGCCTTGCCCTTAGGTGTAGTAATGTTTACGCCGAGGAAGTTAAGGCAGCTTTCGTTCATGCCGCAAAGACCGATTGTATTGAAGTGGTTGTCGAGCGTCTTGAGGTAGCGCTTTGTATACGGAAAAAGTCCGCCGTCAAGCAGGCGCTGGATAACTTTTCGTTTTGTAGAAAGGCTTTCCTTTGCCAGATCCATAAGGTAGTCGAGGCGTGCAAAATACTGCTCCTCGGTCTTTGCAAGATATCCGATTTGCGGAAGGTTAATCGTTACAACTCCAAGGCTTCCCGTAAACTCGTCGCTTCCAAAAAGTCCGCCGCCGCGCTTACGGAGCTCACGCTTGTCAAGGCGGAGACGGCAGCACATTGAGCGCACGTCACTCGGATCAAGGTCTGAATTAATGAAGTTCTGGAAATACGGCGTTCCGTACTGGCTCGTCATCTCAAAAAGAAGCTGTGCGTTTTCGCTGTCCCAGTCAAAGTCCTTTGTAATATTGTAAGTCGGAATCGGATATCCGAATCCGCGGCCTTCAGCATCGCCTTCAAGCATGAGCTTTATGAACTGCTTGTTGATGAGGTCCATTTCCTTCTGGCAGTCGCCGTAAGTGAAGTCCGCTTCCTTGCCGCCGACAATCGCTTTTTTATTCTTCAAGTCGTTAGGACATGTCCAGTCAAGCGTGATGTTCGTAAAAGGTGCCTGACTTCCCCAGCGGCTCGGCGTGTTGACTCCGTAAATATAGCTTTGTATGCACTGACGCACTTCCTTTTCAGAAAGATTGTCGGCCTTTACGAATGGCGCAAGGTATGTGTCGAAGGAACTGAAAGCCTGAGCTCCGGCCCATTCGTTCTGCATTATTCCAAGGAAGTTTACGATCTGGTTTACCAAAGTCGCAAGGTGAGTCGCCGGCTTTGACGTAATCTTATCTGGAACGCCGCCTAAGCCCTCCTGAATAAGCTGGCGGAGTGACCATCCGGCGCAGTATCCTGAGAACATCGAAAGATCGTGGATATGGAAGGCGGCTGTCTTGTGCGCCTCGGTGACTTCCTTTGAATAAATGTTGTTTAGCCAGTAGTTTGCCGTGATTGAGCCTGAGTTGTGGAGGATAAGGCCTCCGAGCGAGAAGTTTACGTTTGCGTTTTCATTTACGCGCCAGTCGCTCTGTCCGAGATAGCCGTCCATCGTGGCGTTGATGTCAAGCATGAGGCTCTTTGCATCGCGTACTGCCTCGTGGCGCGCGCGGTAAAGGATGTATGCCTTTGCAATTTCTACTTCCTGGCTTTCGATAAGGGTTGTTTCTACCAGATCCTGTATTTCCTCGATTGCAGGAATGGAATGTGCACGGCGGCCTGCCATGAGAAGGCGGAGCCTTTCTTCTACGGAATCAGTAAGGCGCGCGGCTTTTTCAGGATCAGCGCATTTTTCGACGGCTTCAATTGCCTTGCCGATTGCCTTTTCGATCTTGCCCCTGTCATAAGGCACGATGTCGCCTGATCTTTTGACTACGCTTTTAATGAATGATTTAGCTTCATCCTCCGAGCTTTTCCCTAGAAAACTTTTCCATTCAGGAAATACAGACTGCTCACTCACTTTTAACTTCCCCCAGCTTGTTTACTTCATTTATAAATTCATCAAGATTCTCAAAATGCTTGTACACGGACGCAAACCTGATGTATGCGACCTTGTCAATTTCGTTAAGCTTGGAAAGAACAAGTTCTCCCAGCTCTGTCGTAGAAATTTCTCGGCTTGCCTTTCCTTTCATGATGGCGGTGTCCTCGATTTCAGCGACGAGATTTTCGATTGTGTTGGTGGATACGGGTCTTTTTTCGAGCGCACGGTGAATTCCGCGCTCAAGCTTTACCGGGTCAAAAGGCTCACGTGAGTTGTCACGCTTGATGACCATAAAAGGCTTTTCTTCTATGCGTTCATAACTGGTAAAACGATATCCGCAGCTGGAGCATTCCCGCCTTCTGCGTATAGTCTCTCCATTTGCCATAGTCCTTGACTCAATTACCTTGTCGTCAAGGCTTCCGCAATAGGGGCAGCGCACTTTTTTATTCCTCCCACCAGGTGCCAAAATACAACTAAATGTAGTGTTTTGACGCCTATATAAACATTATATAACACTATCTTTGAATTTACTAGGAAAAATATCTAAAATTCCAAAAAAAAATTGAATTTATTTTTCTAGCTGTAAAGAAATTCTCTATTATCTACAATCCGGTTCCAGAGCCTGTTCTGGCGGATATTGCTTTTTCAACATCGCGTGCCTTTTTCATTCCGACGCTGAACATGATTGGAATTATTGCGGTAAGCTTTTTGATTCCGTTCTTTCCGCCGCGCGCCATCCATGCCTTTTCGGTCTGATTGTAAACTTCAAGCATCATGGGGATAAAGAGAATAAGGAGCGCAAACTGCCTTGAGATTACGGGGCCGCCTTTAAGTCCGAGGCGTTTTTTTATGCTCATCTCGAAGCCTGAAAGGGCTGCCTTAAGCTCGCATGAAGTGGTCGTACGGAATACGAGGGACGCTGCCATAAGTGAAGCAAAAAGGCGCGCCAGAAGAAGAACTGTATTTTGAGTGGGGATAAGGCTTTTTTCAGAAATGATGTCCGTGATGTACAAAAGCGCGGCGTATGCTGAAAGCGGCCTGACTGCAGAAAATGTCTCTTTCGGCGAAAAGTGAAGCAGAAGCGAAATGATAAAAAGAAGTATAAGGGTTCCGGTGCAGGCATAAATGTTTAATAGCTGCATTGATGCGGTGAATGCAAAAAGCGCGGCAATTTTTAATAAGGGCGGCGTCTTATGAAGGAATGACTGAGTGTTTTTGTACCGGAAAAGGGTTATTTCGCTTACTGCCATATTAAATCGCCCTTTGATTTGTACGAGACTAAAGGATTACGGATGCCCCAGCTTTCAAGCGGAGAAGAAAGTCCTTCCTCAACCGTGCCGTCGAATACCTTATGCCCTTTGTAAAGCACGATAAGGCGGCTTGCTAAGGCGAGGCATTTTTCCATTTCGTGAGTAAGTATGATGACCGGAATGCGCCTTTGTAAAAGCGACCGGACAAGAGAATTTACCTGCTTTACGCCGTCGTAGTCTAAGTTTGCGTAAGGCTCATCGAATATTATGAGGTCTGCTCCGGTCGCAAGGACTGCGGCAGCGGCAAGCCGCCGTTTTTCGCCGCCGGAGAGAAAGCGTGCGGGGAAATCCTTTTTTTCGATAAGGCCGGTATCGCGGAGCGCAGATTCTGCAATCTCAAGGCATTCCTTCTTTGACTTGCCCTGATTTTTCGGGGCAAACATTACGTCTTCCAAAGGCGTTTCGCCCAGAATCTGCGTGTCTGCTTCCTGGAATACAAGCCCGGTTTTTTTACCGGAAGGGAAAAGGACGCGCCCGGACGTAGGACTGGAAAGCCCTGCTGCAATTGACATCAGTACGCTTTTTCCCGATCCGTTGGCACCTCCTATTACGGTACACGAAGCATCAGGTACGGAAAAAGAGACGTTGCAAAGCGCGTTTACGATTCCGTCCTTTGTTCCTGTGATGTTGAACTGCTTTGAGATGTTCTGGAAAACAACTGCCGGATCCATCAGTCGCCCTGATATTCTGAATACAGGTAGCGGTATACAGTTTTCCTTAACGGATACGCAAGGATTACCGTAAGTACAATCTTAACGAAATATCCCGGAATGAACGGAATTACGCATGCGGCCATCGTTGTTGCAAAGTCTTTTTTTGTCAAAAGCATAAAATGAATTACGCCCGGAACATACATCACCGTAAGGCCGGCAACCGCTGCAACCGTAAGCCTTATTATGCATGAAAGCTTTTTTCTTTCCGGGTCAGGTTTTCCAACGATGAGTGAGGAAACAAGGGCTGCAATTGCATATCCGATTAAAAATCCGCCGGTCGGTCCCATGAATACTGCAAATCCGCCTGAGCCGCCTGAAAATACAGGAAGTCCCAGAGCTCCGGCCGTTAAAAAAAGGATTGTAGGAAGGATTCCCTCGATTCCGCCTAAAAGAATTCCAGTAAGGACCGGAAGCATGTTCTGAAGGACGATTGGAATACCGCCTGCAGTAGGAATTGCTATAAAGCCGCCAACACAGATGATTGCAGCAAAAAGTGCGATGAATACGCCTTCAAGCTGCCTGTTTTTGTGAATTAAATTGTTATTGTTTTTCATAGTGAGGAAAGTTTACAATTTGCGCGTATTTCTGTAAACAGGTTTACAATTGCTTTTCCGCATGGAAAGAACGATGTAAAGAAGGGCGCTCCCGAAAAGCAGCAGGCAGAACCAGTCGCCGTATTCTGAATACAATGTCGTCTGAGGCATGTAAACCGGAATTGATGAAGCAAGGTACGTACGCTCGAATAACGGAAGGCTTTCTACAATCTTTCCGTTCGGCTCTGCAACCACCGTCGCGCCAGAGTTCGTGCACCTTACGAGCGTAGTCCTGAATTCAATTGCACGGAAAAGGGAAACTGCAAGGTGCTGCCATTCTGCGGATTTTGTCTTGGACCAGGAATCGTCTGTTATATCAAGGAAAATCTCCGAGCCGCTTTTGTGGAACGGCCTTACGCTGTCGGCAAAAGCATCTTCAAAGCAGATTGGAACGCTTACTCGGACATTTGCCTGAGCATTCGGGGCAGCACCGAAAAAAGATACCTCATCCTCGGCCGGTTTGGAAATGTCAATTATGTTGTAGCCGTTAATAAGCGGCTCCTCGGAATATCTTGCCGGAATGTCAAAAAGCGTAATCTGCGGCCCCGGCGTCCATCCGAATGAAAAGCCCGT
>CACYCX010000254.1 GCA_902772975.1 uncultured Spirochaetaceae bacterium | reverse complement strand
TATATTTTTTTTTTTTTTAAAACGGTGGCACAAAGCCGTCGCGGTTCCATTTTCCGCCGCATGAACCGGAAAAAGCCTTGAGCACGATTTCGTTACCGTTCTGATCATTGCAGACAAGAACACCGAACATTCCGGTAAAATTATAAAGCGCACTATCGTCGCTGTTTTTTGTATTACGGGCAGCCTCAAGCTGTTCCATCATCTTACAGCAATAATCGTGCGCTTTTCTTTCATCAAACGGCGGAAACATTTTTAATCAGCCGGGAGGCGCTCTTCAACCTGACCGTCTTCTGCTACTGCAAAAACGACCGGTTTGTTGCGTGTAAAAAATCCTACCTCAACTACTCCTGGAATGCGGTTGATTTTCTTTTCCATTTTTTCAGGATCAACAGGCTCCTTCCATGTACAGTCAAGAATTTGATTTCCGTTATCAGTAATTACAGGACCTGCCTTGCGGACGCCTTCACGAAGAACGCATGTAGCTCCAAGCTTTTCAAGGGCATGTGTAACAGGAATTCTTGCCTCACCGATTATTTCTACAGGAAGCGGAAATTTTGTTCCCAATGTATCTACGATTTTTGTTGAATCAGCAACGACTACAAAAACCTTTGCGTTATAAGCAACGATTTTTTCCCTGAGCAAAGCAGCACCGCCGCCCTTGATTACATTATTTTCAGGATCAACTTCATCAGCACCATCAATTGCAAGATCAAGCTTTCCGTCAATATCGCGGTCGTTCATGGAATAAACCGGGATTCCAAGTTCATGGCATTCATTATCAGTCTGGAAGCTTGTTACGACTGCGCGGATATCAGAAACTGTTCCGTCCTTGATTCTTTCTGCAAGACGACGAACGGCCGGAATTGCAGTTGAACCTGTTCCAAGTCCGATTTTCATTCCTGAAAATATTTTTCCTTCCTCAATAAGTTTATCGATTGCAGTTTTTGCAACTAATTGCTTCTGTTCATTCTGACTGAGTGATTTCATAATCTTCTCCTGTGAATAATTTAAACTGATCCATTCCCTGATATTTTAGCATTGAGTATCCGTTGCACACACGGCAGCCTGCATCCTTTGCGCGCTGCATCATAGGCGTACATTCAGGAACATAAACAATGTCGTAAACTGATTCATTACCCTTAAACTGATAGAAATAAAGCGGGTCATTATTTTCGTTGCTAGGCTCGGAAGATCCCATGCCGACTGATGTAGTCTGAATAATTATGTCGCTGTAACGCTCAAGCTTATCGAGCGCCTCAAGCGAAAGCGGCATGTATTCAAAATTAAACATATCGGCTATAACTTTTGCTTTTCCGATTGTTCTGTTAAACACGCATGCCTTGCCGCCAAGTTTTTTGACTGCATATGCAATTGCGCGTGCTGCACCACCGGCACCGATAATGGCAACCTTTTTCCAGCGGAGATTCTGCAATTTTAAGAATTCAAGTATTGCCTTTGTCAATCCAGGCGCATCCGTATTATAGCCGGACCATGAGCCGTCACGATTTTTTACGACCGTATTGCAGGCGCCGATGCTTTCGACAACATTATCAATTTCTGCCATATACGGAACAGCCGCTTCCTTATGCGGAATTGTAACGGAAAATCCGCGTACTCCGATTTCGTCAGCAAACTCAATTGCATCCTGAAAATTAGGAGTCCTGAACGGAATATAAACGGCATTCATATTATGCGCCTTGTAGCCTGAATTATGAAGTTCAGGGCTTGATGTCTTGGCAAGCGGCCAGCCTGTAATTCCGTAGATTTTTGTATCATCGTTCAGCGTCTTGAAATGATAAATTTCATTTAACTCAATCGGGCTGATATGACCTATGCTTGATGTATTTGCCGATGTTTCTTCTGGCGAAACATATGTCAGATATGAGTTTGTTTTATAGGCAAGAATTCTTGATGGAGTTCCGAGCGGTCCCATTGCGCAAAGTATATGCTCGTATTTTGTAAAATATTTTGTTTCCCTAAAAAGATATGTAACATCCTTTAACGAATGAGGCATAAACGCAATCTTGGGAATTTCAAAACGAGTCTTGCGCATATCATCACATTTTTTGATGATGTCGTAAACCGGGTCTGTCATATTGTGATAGCTTCTGATGATTTTAGTTCCAAAAGCTAACGCCGCATCCTGAAGGCTCGGCACATGAAAATCATCCTCGAAATCAACATACTGAAAATTCTTTGTAGTATCTGATTCAGCAAAAGCAAGTGCACGGGCAAAGAGCATCGAACGGCTTGCCTCGCCCGAATCAAAAAGGCCGCCATCTACCCTGCGGCGTATTGTAAGAATACATGGAATTTTTGCGAGCATCGGAAAGCGTCTTATGTGGAGGCATTCATCCTCCTCCAGATAGTCAGCGCGAAGCTCGACAATATCAACATACTGTCTGTATTTTTCGACGATGCTTAAATTTTCGTTTATCGTCTTACTTGTAAGCGTCAGGCAAATTAAAGGTCTATTCATTTTTTTTACTGAACTGTTATCCGTCCCTTTTCTGCATTAATTGCACTTAAGACAAGGACAGTTCCGCGCGGAACAGAATAAGGAACGGTAATATCGCCGCCTATATGATTAAATGTCGCAACTGTATAGCTTCCGCCATCCTGAGGAATAGCATCAAGCTTGAATGGAACTGCAAACGGATACTGCTCAACCTTTGCTGCAAAAATTCCGTGAGTAAAATTAGATTCATCGCGGGAAACTTCACCTGCAACTTCATCTTCCGTGCGGCCGGAAATATTTGCCGCAACAATCGTATCACCGGAAAGCGCAATATTCATTGAAGGAAGCGCGATATCCAAAAGCACATGGCTGTATTCAGGGAGTTCTTCTGAATCAAATTTCTGCTGGCTCACAACAGTACCGGCGGCTTCACTTTCAGAAGCAGTATGCGAGATAAAATCAAAAATTAATTTTGTCTTTGACATTTCCGCAATTACTTCTGCAATAGTTTTGCCTTCAAGTTCAGGAACTTTTGCAAGCGGTTTTGCCGGCCCTGAGCTTACCACAAACTGAAGCTCAACCGGAGTAGAAATCGGAGTTCCTTCTTCCGGATTCTGTTCAAGAATCGTGCCGGCCGGAGAACTGTCCATTCTGAAAACAGGATGTCCGATATAAAGAAGCGGCATGTCAGTTCCGCCGTAAAGTGCATCAAGAGAATTTTTTACCATATCTATATTTGAACCGATGTAATTTCCAACATGATCAATCATAACGCCACGGCTTACTACAAGCGTAATTCTCCGTCCGGCTTTTACGATCGTGCCTTCCTTTGGGCTTTGAGAAATTACCTGACCTGCCTCACCAGGAAGATTTGAATAACGGAGCTGAAGTTTCGGGTACAATTCCTTTTCCTGCATTTCAAGCAGGGCCCTTGTAAGATTTTTTCCCGTAACATTCGGAACCATTACTTCTTCATAACCTTTGTTCGCATAAAAGAAAATTCCAAAGCATGTAATTCCCATCAGGAGGAAAAGGACAACTGTATAAATCAAAAACGCAGGAATGTTCTGCTGAAAAGTCTCTTCCAATGACGTAAAGGAAATTCCTTTAAAAAATTTCTTGCTCATAATCAATTCCTTATACATTAAAAATTTATCTTTTAGCGAAGAAAAATCTTCCTTAACAGTTTTGTGCCCGGTTTCGCTTTCAGGTTCAAAAGCTGGTTCAAAAGCTGGTTCAAATGCTGTTTCAAAAGCAGGCCCCGCCTCTACAGTTTTTTTTGCCCTGCTGCTTTTTTTTGCAGCAATTTTTGCGGCTGTCTTTGCCGTAGTTGTTTTGCCCGAAGCCTTTGCACTTGTTTTTTTAGTTTTACTCTCGTCAATTTCTTCTGTTGTCTTTGACTTTCTCATTTTTTTTCCAATTTAATCCTCAAATAGAATATCATTTTATTTTTTAATTATCTAGGGTTGAATCTACCGGTACATTACGCTGCTTTACCCAAGCACGCTGCCTTCAAAATTACGCGAGCCGTTCATAAAATCCTTCCAGCCCATCGCATTTTTCTGCTGCTTCTGAAGTTTTGTAACGCAAAGGATACCCTTTCCGCATTTTATTAAAATTCCAAACGGCTTTTTGCATTCAAGCACCTGACCGCATTTTGCACCTGATAATTTTTCAGCATCATAGTCCTGAGTAAACAAAGAAGCTTCAATAATCTTAAGGCTTTCTTTTCCTTCATTCATATAAGTGAACGCAACCGGAGCCGGATTATACGCCCTGATTTGAGCATCAATTTCCGCAGCCGATTTTGCCCAGTCAATTAATGTATCTTC
>CACYCX010000253.1 GCA_902772975.1 uncultured Spirochaetaceae bacterium | reverse complement strand
GGATTTACATCCTTGTTATCATCTTCAGGTTTTGACTTTCTTGATGAATCAAACAATTTCTTTAATGCTTCATTTGGCTCAGATGGACTTTTCAGCTCTGCCATAACAAGATTTCTGTCTTGATTTGAAAGTTTGATTGTTTCGTTTGTTTTCATTGGTTCACCCACTTTAAGCAATTCCAAACCTCTGGGAAATACGAACTGCGTCGTCCTCTGAAAGACTGAGTTCCCCAAGTTCCAGTTTTGCAATTCGCTTGTCTTTCAGAATCTGCCCTTTCTTCCGGCCTTTTTCCAGTTCTGATAGAACGAAAAGAACTCCAAGTTTGAAAGAATCAGAATTGATACCTTTACCAGTGTTTGATGTAGTTTCTGCTGGAACTTCAAAACTGTACCATTCTGAATCTTCTCCAGAAGCGAAGCATCAGCTTTCTTTGCAATCTCTCTCATCTTACAAACCTGACGAGCTGACTTATTAAGTTGTCTTCCAATTGCTTCATCAGAAGACCCCTGTGCAGTAGGGTTAGAACGTCTGATTTCATCCAGCTTCAAGAAGGCAGCAAAGTATTCGCCATCAGTCAGCCGACGGGAATTAAGCTGCACTTTATACTCATACTCAATTGTCTCATCACGCGAATCGAACTTCTTGATAATAACAGGCACCTTTTCAAGTCCGGCTTTCTTCGCTGCCATAAATCTAGAATGTCCATCAACAATGATATAAGCTTCAGTAACAATAATGGGGCGAGATTTATCAAATCCGTTTACCTTCATGTCATTTGCAATCTCAGCTACCTTATCGTTCTCCTGCTGGAATACATTCTTGAAGTCTCTATCAAAACAGAGCTGTGAAACTTCAACCAGCTTGATCTTTGCATTGTCTTTATCGTTAGTCTTCTTATTCTTATTTCCAAATATACCCATATTAATCCCTCCTACTTCTTATGCAATTGCTTTGTTTAATTCTTCAAGTTTCTGATTCAGCATGTTGATAGTTTCTTCATCTTTCTTCTGTTCGATAAAGACTTTCTTCATAACGTTACGAGCTAAATCTACAACCTTATCATCTTCAAGATGTGCGGCATAATGATTAAGCATTGATTCTGTCTTATGACCGGAAAGAGCCATTACATATCGTTTGTCCTGAACATAATCCAACATTCTTGAACAGAAGAAATGTCTCCATGAATGGAAACAAATATCTTCGGGAGTTTTAAATCCAATATCTTTTAAGGCGCGTTCCAAATATTTATTGAACTGCTTACTGTCCATTGGTTTTTCAGGAACTGTGTTGTAGAAAATGAATCCGTTGTCATGAGGATTAAAATCTGCAAGCATCTTAAGTTTCAAATAAAGCTGATGAGAAATAGGAATTGGAACAAAACGTTCTTCGCCGTTTTTACAGCATTTCAGGCCGTCATATTTTGACCAGCTGCGGCGAACATAAATTTCATCTACTCCAAGATCATCAACAGTAAGTGACTGGATTTCTCCGGCTCTCATTCCTGTATGCATAGCAAGTTCATTTGCAATTTTTGCTTCGTCATTATCCCAATCAATTTCCATAAGTTTGTTTGCAGTTTCCATATCAAGAATCTTTCGTTCCTTGCTAATGTTAGAACACTTAATGATTCCATCAAAACAATTGTTCTGGGTAAGTTCATTGTAGTATGCCCATTTAAGAGGAATTGTGATGGTTTCGATAATTGAGTTTACGGTTTTAGGAGCAAGCTTCTGAGCTTCATCACTTGAGAAAAATGCATCAACATCTTTACGTGTAATTTCTGCAACACATTTTCCTGCAAGGCGTGGAATCCAATAAAGACGAGTTCTGCTTAAAAGGGTAGAACAGTACTGACGATGAATAGACTGCTTCTTACCAAGCTTTTCTCTAACATAAGGTGACTTGTCATAGTCCCAGAAATTTTCAAGGAAGTCTTCTATCGGGATACTGCCTTTTGAAGATTTTGGAACGGCAGAGTAGAGATAGTTTCTTTCCGTCAGAATCTTGATGATTGTGTTAATATCATCAGGGGCAAAATCAGCAGTTCGCAAATCATTGAACAATCAGATTTTGTCGATACTCTGTACTTTACTGTCTTTTGAATTGACTCGGACAGGAATATTACCAGTAACGATCCATTGCATAACAGTGTGTTCTGCATCTGCACGGTTTCTGCAACCAGGAGATTTGTTATTGGAAAGACTTCCATCGGCAAGACGGATTTGAGCGTAATAAATCCCAGTAGAAGTAAGTAATTGCTAAAAAATTGTTTACACAATTTTTCTTAACGCAATTGCAATTAATAATTTATAAATTAAATAGGGCTTAGCAGTTTAGCAGGGGAAGGACTTGGTGCGCTGCACCCGCCTTCGTTCGCTTATTCCTCGCACCTGCTCGGCGCTCACTTCATTTCAAGTCCTTAGTCGCAATATCATTTTCACTTTAAAATACAAAAGGCATTCTCTAATCGAGAATGCCTTATTTTAGCAGGGGAAGGACTTGAACCTCCGGCCTTCGGGTTATGAGCCCGACGAGCTGCCAACTGCTCCACCCTGCGTCGTATGTTCGGTATAGTATACTTTTTTGCACAGATTGTCAACTTCTGAGCATTGAAAATTCAAAAATTTCTCAAAAAAAATACGGCGCTAAATTTCCTTGAGTTTTGCCATATTTTCGTTAAACCGCTTCTCCGATTCAAGCCTGAGCGCATTCTGTGCTTCACATTCCTTTTCATCACGCGCATCCCGTTCCTTACGGCGAAGCTCCAGCAATTGTGCAAGCGGATTATCTTTATCCTTAATCGAATCCCGCACATACTTACGCATCACCTTAAGTTCATCGCAAGTAAGCTCAATATTTTCGTCAAACAGAATATCGCTTCCCGTTTCGCCCGAATCCTCATCGGTAAAAAACAAATCAAAGCCGCTTTCCGTTTTTTCAAATTCAGGTTTAGTATCGCGCTGAATGACCGCATACTCCATCAGGCCGAATTCGTGAGTACAGTAGCTCTGGACATCGAGGATATTAGCCGGAAGTCCAGTCTTTGATTTTGAAAGGCGGAATGTTTTTTCAATCTGACCGCCAAATCCGCTTTCAGGATTTTTTTCCGGATTTTTATGAAGGGTGCAGATTATCCGCCAGATATATTCGTTCTTTGCCTCATCACATTTTTTTTCAAAGCTATATAAAACTGTTGCTTCTATCGGACTTCCGTCATTATCCCATGCCCTTACAACTTCCTGTTTGCCGCCAAAATATGCGAGCACTTCATCAAACTCACCGGCATTCAATGCATTTTTAGACGCCTTCCATTCAAGGCAAAAAGTCCGGCCGCTAATCTCTTCCTTAAATGAATTAAGTCCCAGAAGATGTGAAATAAGGCTTGCAAAAAAAGTTTCTGTCCATGAATAATTTCCAAGCGCATTCTCCACAAAAATCAAATCGAGCAGCGAGTAAACATTCATCGCCTTATCATAAAAAACAGCGCAGTACGCTGATTCAGGATTAAAGCACTGTCCTGCCGTTAAAAACAATATGTCTTCAAAACACAAATTCTCCTTAAGGCCTTTGCTTGCGTGTCGCAGAAAAAAATCTTTTTCAGCCTGCGTCATTGCCCTGAATTTAAACGACAAGTTAATCATACAAAACCTCCGGAAAAATTTTCTTCAATCTAAAATGCATCAATTCAACATATTATACACGCAAAATTTAAAAAACACGAATTTTTTATAAATAAGTTACGGAGCACAATGAATGCCAAACGCCTTTCTGAACACAATTCCCTTTTCCTTGCACCACTCCCAATATGCTGCAAGTGCTTCCCCGGTAAGAGGACAGTTGCATGGACCAAGCGCCTGCCTTATAGAAAAATCCGGCGAAACTTCTATGCAGATTTTGTGCTTATTATGATGAAGCGCATAAACAATCGTACAACGCCGCGCCTTTACAGAATTTTTATAACCCCACCCTACGCAATTATGCATTGCATTTCCAATTTTGCGGAGCGTACCAGAATCACGCGCAACATAAAAGCAATACCGGTTTTCGTCAGGATTATCAACAATTTCAACTTTTCCTGTATGCGGATTCGTAACTTTTATTTTAGGATCGCCGGCTTTATATTCCAAATCCAGAAATTGCTTTTCAATTTCAAAAGTGATGTTTTCTTCTTTTTTTCCCTTAGATTCCAAAAAATCATCTTCAATCTCGTGCACCCTTCTGACAAGATAATCGTGAACATAATTATTAAAACCTTCGCTCATGATTTCCCGCTTTTCGCGTTCAGTAAGATGCTCCCGGCACACTTCGTACGAATTAATGGCATCGTCAATTATCTGTGCATTGCGCTCCGGTGATTTCTTGTAATATTTCAGCATGCGTTCAATTGAATTCATTACAGTCTTTTCATTAGAAAGCGCAATCATATCGTGAACAAAATCTTTCAATTCACTTCCGCCTGCAAACGAAATATCTCCGCCCGCAAACGAAATCATATTCATGCACAAAAAAGAATAGAACAACGGCGAGCAGATTTGCGTAAGGATATTAGGATCATTGAAGCCAAGATATTTTGCCGCTGAATAGCATATGATTGCTTCCGGCGTACGCTGATACATTTTGCGGACAGTTTTATTCGGCTTGATTCCGAGGCTGTCAAACATTTCGTTTTCCGCAGTCGGCGTATCTCCAGAAGAAAGGCTTGCAAAATCTTTTGAGTATGGATTGAGTCCCCAGTGATGTGAGATTCTGAAAAAATTTACATTGAACGGAGAAACAAGATAACCCAGAATTACAGAAAAGCTTGAAAGCTTGGAAGAAACAGTCGGCTTAATTCCATAAAGCTTCTTATACTTGTCGCCTATTGTAGAGAGAACTTCGTCTGTAATCTCCTTGCAAAGTGAATCACCTTCCGTATCAAGCTCAAATGCCGGCTTTCCGTTTTTTATGATAACCTTTTTATCGATGTTGATTATAAACTCGTTTTCCAAAAGGCGCCTGTTATGAGTTTTTGCTGTCTGAGACTGAACTTTTATTACATACGCATCTTTATGATGTTCAACCCTGTACCCGTAATTGAAGACGTCATTTTCAAGAACAAACGGTCCCTCATAAATATTTCCGCACTGAGAAAGGAGCCTGTCGTTTGCAAAATGCGCGATATATTCCCAGCGCCCGCACTTACGGCAGTACACTATTTTCTTTTGAGGATTTACGATTGTGGGAAAAACGGACATTGCGGCAGACTCTGTAATTTTGTAGCTTTTGTCTTTTGTGCTGTATGACCAGTATTCAGTTTTTAACATTGAGCTTATCATGTCTTGCCTCAGCTTCACGAATTGTGCGATTCATAATTTCCATTACCTGCCTGAGCGCATCATCCGGCGTCATTCCCTGCGGAATTTTTCCTGAAATAAAAGTATTCGGAATAATAAGTCCATTTAATTCCCCGCCAAAACCAGCGCACATCATTCCTGACTTCATCAGCGCCTTGTAGCGTCCGGGATTTTTTCTAATATCTTCAAGCTGCTTTTTCATCAGCGCGATCATCTTTTCCTCGTCCATTCATCCCCCAAAATTTCTTCCATCAAAGTCCTCATCTAATAATATAGCGCACAACCGTCCCTCCGTTCAAAATTTTTTTTGTGATAATGTGGCATGGCCATACAATCGCATTTTTTTATTCCAGTACAAAATTCAAGGAGCAGGAGCATATTGAATCTTGCTTCTAGATATGAATTAATGCGGTTGGGCGGCGTTCTCTGATACCATTGACAATGAAAAAAATGCGCTATATATTGAATTATCGTGCACGAGCACGGAAAAAATCAACTTTTACTTCCATATATCAGGAGAATTTATGAAAACTGTTGCAGGAATCGATTTAGGAACCCAAAGCATGAAAGTCGTAATTTACGATTACGAAAAGCATGAAATAATCGAAAAGGCAAGCTGCCCTATGGAGCTTATTTCCGAAAATGACGGAACACGCGAGCAGAAAACAGAATGGTTTGACAAGGGACTCGATGTCTGTTTCGGAAAACTTTCTGCGCAGAATAAAGCAACAATTGAAGCTGTAGGAGTTTCAGGCCAGCAGCACGGATTTGTTCCGCTTTCACAAGACGGAAAGGCTTTGTACAACATAAAGCTTTGGAATGACACTTCTACTACAGAAGAATGCGCCCTGATTACAAAAGCAGCCGGCGGAGATAAAGCAGTTGTAGATGCCCTCGGAAACCTTATGCTTCCAGGATTTACAGCGCCAAAGATTATGTGGCTCAAGCGTCACAAGCCGGAAGCATTTGCTTCACTCAAATACATCATGCTTCCTCACGATTACCTTAACTGGAAGCTTACAGGCGAATATGTAATGGAATATGGAGATGCTTCCGGTACTGCATTGTTCGATTCAAAAAAGCGCGAGTGGTCAAAAAAGATTTGCGACATTATTGACCCGTCGCTCATTAATCTTCTTCCAAAGCTGATTGAACCGAGCGCGCCTTGCGGTAAAGTAAGCGCAGAAGCTGCAAAGGCTTACGGCATCCCGGAAGGAATTCCTGTAAGTGCAGGCGGCGGCGACAATATGATGGGCGCTGTTGGAACTGGAACTGTTTCAGACGGATTCCTTACAATGAGCATGGGAACATCAGGAACGCTTTACGGATATTCAGACAAGCCGATTGCAGATCCAGAGCATGGACTTTCAGGATTCTGTTCAAGTACAGGCGGCTGGTTACCGCTTCTTTGCACAATGAACTGCACTGTTGCGACAGAATTTGTCCGCGGGCTTTTCCAGCTTGAAGTAAAGGATCTCGATACCGAAGCGGCCAAGGCACCGTGCGGTTCAGACGGTGTTCTTGTAATTCCGTTCTTTAACGGCGAAAGAACTCCTAACCTTCCGAATGGCCGCGCAAGCATTACCGGGTTGACAGCAGCCAATACAAATCGCGCAAACATCGCCCGCGCTTCGCTGGAGTCGGCCGTATTCGCCATGCGCGGCGGTCTTGATGCCTTTAGAAAACTAGGCTTCAGACCAAAAGAGATTCGCCTTATTGGCGGTGGTTCAAAGAGTCCGCTTTGGAGACAGATTGCCGCTGACATTATGAATCTCCCGATTAGAGTACCGGCTTTGGACGAAGCCGCCGCGTTAGGTGGTGCAGTTCAGGCATTGTGGTGCCTTAAAAATCAGAACGGCAAATGTGATATCGCGGAGCTCTGCGCTGAACACATCAAGCTTGATGAATCAAAGAGCGCAAACCCGATTGCAGAAAATGTAGCTGCATACGATAAAGCATACGCAGAGTACAACAAAGTGCTTGCAGCAGTTTCGCCGCTTTACGAATAATTTTAGGATTTTAACATAAAAAAAAGGCTGACTTGAAGCATTAACTTCTTGTCAGCCTTTTGCCTTTTAAAGCGGGCATCCAGTTTTATGGATGCTCACGTTTTATTTATTTCTTTTTAGAAACAGGCTTTTTTGCTACAGCTTTCTTAGCTGCTGCTTTTGCAGGAGCTTTTTTTGCTGTTGCTTTCTTGTCTGCCTTTTTAGCAGCTGCTTTCTTAGCAGGAGCCTTCTTTGCAGCCGGCTTTGCGTTTGCCTTGATTACAGCCTGTGCTCCAGCAAGACGTGCTGCCGGAACGCGGAACGGTGAACAAGAAACATAGTTCAAACCGAGCTTATAGCAGAGTGCGATAGAAGCAGGATCACCACCATGCTCACCACAGATTCCAAGGTGGAGGTCAGACTTAACTGAGCGTCCCTTAGCTTCAGCGATTTCCATCAATGCACCCGGACCATCCGGATCCAATGTCTTGAACGGATCATCCTCGAGGATTCTCTGATCAAGGTAAGAATCGATGAACTTAGAGTAGTCATCGCGGCTGAAACCGAATGTTGTCTGTGAAAGGTCGTTTGTACCGAATGAGAAGAAGTCTGCGTACTCAGCAAGCTTGTCTGCGCTGAGAGCTGCGCGTGGGAATTCAACCATTGTACCGATTTCGAACTTAAGTGAAGTGCCCTTTGCCTTGTTTACCTTAGCAATAACAGCTTCTGCCTGTGCGCGAATCTGCTTGATTTCGTTAACAGACATAACGTTCGGAATCATAATCTGAACATCGTGCTTTACGCCTTCTTTATCAAGCTTAGCTGTTGCAAGTGCAATAGCTTCAACCTGTGTTTCATAAATCTCAGGATATGTGATTGCAAGGCGGCATCCACGGTGACCAAGCATCGGGTTGTGCTCATCAAGTGCTTCAACCTTTTCTGCGAGCTTGTTCTTGTCCATGTTGAGCTTCTTAGCAAGAGCCTTGAGAGAAGCCTCATCCTCTGCCTGGATGAATTCGTTAAGCGGCGGGTCAAGAAGACGGATTGTAACCGGTTTTCCTTCCATAGCCTTAATGATTTCGTAGAAGTCTTTTTCCTGAAGCGGAAGAATCTTTGCAAGGTTCTCTTTGCGTGCTTCTGTTGATTCAGAAACAATCATCTTCTGGAATGAAGTAAGCTTTGGCTCATCGAAGAACATGTGCTCTGTACGGCAAAGACCGATACCAGCTGCACCAAAGCGGAATGCGTCTTTTGCGTTCTGTGGTGTATCACCGTTTGCGCGAACTTCGAATCCCTTAACTGTCTTTCCAGATGCTGTCTTGCGTGTAGACTTGTTGCGGATTTCGTCTGCCCATCCGAGGAATGTCTCGAGGTCGCCGGAAATCTGAGCAGGAACTACATCAAGCTTCTTTCCGTAAACGCGTCCTGTTGAACCGTCGATAGAAATCTCATCGCCCTTCTTGAATGTCTGTCCGCCGATTGTGATCTTGTCGCCGCCAACAAACTGAACTGCTGCACAACCACAAACACAAGGTGTTCCCATACCACGAGCAACAACAGCTGCGTGAGAAGTGCGTCCACCTGTTGAAGTAAGGATACCCTGAGCAACTGCCATTCCGGCAATGTCATCAGGTGATGTTTCTTTGCGAACGAGAATAACTTTCTTTCCAGCCTTTGACCATTCAACAGCTTCGTCTGCTGTGAATACGATCTGACCAGAACCAGCTCCCGGTGAAGCGTTAAGAGCTTCAGCAATCGGAGTATTCTCTTTGAGAGCCTTTTTGTCGAATGTCGGGTGGAGAAGCTGATCAAGCTGCTCTGGTTCTACGCGAAGGAGAGCCTGCTCTTTTGTGATGAGCTTTTCGCCAACCATTTCTACAGCCATGCGAACTGCAGCAGGACCTGTTCTCTTACCGTTGCGGCACTGGAGCATAAAGAGCTTTCCTTCCTCAACAGTGAATTCCATATCCTGCATGTCGCGGTAATGCTTTTCGAGGCGTGCGCGAATCTTGCAGAGCTGATCGTAAATCTTTGGATTTGTCTTAGCAAGCTGATCAAGGTGCTGTGGTGTGCGGATACCAGCAACAACGTCTTCACCCTGTGCGTTCATAAGGTATTCACCCATGAATACGTTCTCACCTGTTGAAGGATCGCGGCTGAAGCAAACACCTGTACCAGAAGTGTCACCCTTGTTTCCGAAAACCATAGCCATAACTGTTACGGCTGTTCCCTTAAGAGCCCCTTCCTTGATATTGTTGAGCTTGCGATATGTGATAGCGCGCGGGTTCATCCAAGAACCGAATACAGCGCCGATAGCACCCCACATCTGCTTCTGAGGATCCTGCGGGAAGTCCTCGCCTTTTTCTTTCTTGTAAAGAACCTTGTACTTTGCAACGATTTCCTGAAGTTCTTTTGTGTTGAGTTCTGTGTCTTCCTTGATTCTGCGGTGAGACTTAACTTCGTCAATGATTGCTTCGAACTTATCGTGCTCAACGCCCATTGCAACGTTTCCGAACATCTGAATAAAGCGGCGGTATGCGTCCCATGCGAAACGCTCGTTGCCTGTCTTTGTTGCAAGACCGATAACTGACTTGTCGTTAAGACCGAGGTTAAGGATTGTGTCCATCATACCAGGCATAGAAATTGCAGCGCCTGAGCGAACTGAAACAAGGAGCGGGTCCTTTTCGTCACCGAGCTTTTTGCCCATTGACTTCTCAAGCTTTGCAAGATACTTTGCAACTTCTGCATCAAGACCTGCAGGATACTTTCTTCCAAGTTTGTAGAATTCCTGACAAACATCTGTAGAAATTGTAAATCCTGACGGAACAGGAAGACTCAAAGGAGCTTTTGCCATCTGGGCAAGGTTAGCACCCTTTCCACCAAGCTCGGCGCGCATCTCTTCTGATCCTTCTGCGTCGCCGTCACCAAAAAAGTAAACGTATTTGGTTTTTGCCATTGATTTTACTCCGTACGAATAAAAGATAGGATATTGTTCTAAAAGAATATCATTGAATAACATCAACTGTCAATTAAATTCACCTTATAATAGGAAAAAAATGAATTGTATAAAACAATCCTATACTGTATAATTTTGTGTATGACTTACTTATTATATATCGACCCGGGTACGGGCAGCATGCTGTTCAGCGTGGCAATCGGCGCTGCGGCAACATTGTACTTTCTTGCAAAAAAAGCAATTATCAGCCTTAAGGTTTTCTTTTCAGGTAAAAAAAGCGGCGTAACACAAAGCGCAGGCTACAAGCCTTACGTAATTTACAGTGAAGGCAAACAATACTGGAACACATTCCTTCCTGTAGTTGAAGAATTCGAAAAGCGCGGCGTTCCGCTTGAGTTTTACACTTCCTCAAAAGACGATCCTGTTTTTGAAAATAAATACGAGCATGTTCACGCAGAATTTATCGGTGAAGGCAATGCGGCTTTCGCACGGCTTAACATGATGACGGCAGGCTTTGTCCTTATGACGACTCCAGGCCTTGATGTTTACCAGCTTAAAAGAAGCCGCAACGTAAAGCATTACAGCCATGTCCTTCACATGCCGAACGACGCTACGACATACCGCCTGTTTGGCCTGGACTTCTTTGATTCCGTTCTCCTTACGGGCGATTACCAGAAGGAAGACATACGCTTTCTCGAAAAGCAGCGCGGCATAAACGAAAAGGACCTTGTTACAGTAGGCTGCCCATATCTTGATGTCTACAAAAAAAATATCCAGTCAATTCCGGACGAGGAAAATCATCCGTTTACAGTTCTTGTTTCGCCAAGCTGGGGTGACATCGGTATCCTTAAAAAATACGGAGAAGCGCTGCTTGATCCGCTTTCACAAACTGGCTGGCGTATCATCGTCCGCCCGCATCCGCAGTCAAAAAAAAACGAAGCGGACATGCTCGAAAGGCTTAGCGCACGCTACAAGGACAATCCGAACATCGTGTGGGATTACGAGCGCCAGAATATCTATTCACTTAAAAAAGCTGACATCATGATTTCTGACTTCTCGGGAATCATTTTTGACTACACGTTCCTCTGCGACAAGCCTGTTATGTATGTAAATGCGGGCATGGATCTGCGTCCTTACGATGCATACGATTTGGGCGATAAGGAATTGTGGCAGTATAAAGTATTGCGTGAATTTGGAACTGAACTTAAAGAAGAGCAGTTCCCGAAAATTAAAGAAGTAATTCAGTCTTTGAGCGATTCAAAAGAGCTTGCTGAAAAACGCCATGCAGCAAAAGCACAGGCATGGATGCACGAAGGTGAGGCAGGAAAAAATATCGCTGATTATATGATTAATACTCTCTCAAAAATTTCGGAGGAAACAAATGAGTAAGACAGTATACCTTGGAATTACAGGTGACATCATCCATCCTGGAATCATCAACATCATAAACGAAGGTGCAAAGCTTGGTGAGCTCACAGTCGG
>CACYCX010000252.1 GCA_902772975.1 uncultured Spirochaetaceae bacterium | reverse complement strand
CAAAAGTAATGCTGTCGAAAGTGTACTGCTCGCCTTCATAGAGATAGTAAGTAAGGACGATGTCGTCGCGGTTTTTCTTTTCGTTCGGTGAAACATCACGGGTGATATCTATAATCTGGAAATCAAGATAACCGCGGTCAGTATAGTATTTTGTAAGGAGCTGCCTTGAGCTTTCAAGCATTGCTTCCTGAAAAGCGCCCTTCTTAAAAAGACCGGCTGTCTTAACCTTTGTCTGTCTCTTAAGCTTTTTTGAAGAGAAAACAGTATTTCCTTCAAACTGGATTTCGGCAACAGAGCTTGTGTGCCCTTCAACAATTACAAAAGTAACCGTGATACCGTCTTCATTGCGTTCCGTTTCAAGAGTAACCTTGGCGTCCTTATAACCCCTATCAAGATATTTATCACGAACGGCGCGCTCATCAATACGCGCTTTTGATTCAACATAAATATCGCCGTTTTTTATGGAGAGCGCCTCACGCAGGACAGGATTACGCACCTGTCTGTTTCCACGGAATTTTATTGCGGTAATAATCGGCTTTTCTACAACGGCAAAAGTTAAAATCGCGCCGTCACCTTTATCATGGGCAGCACCAGGCGTAATGTCATCAAAGAATTCAAGAGCCTGAAGCCTGTCCATCAGGTCATATACACACTCGCCTACCTTTAATCCGATATAGGAAGCGGTAATTCCGGAAAGCTCTGAACTTTTAATATGCTTTAATCCAGTAAATGTAATCTTTGAAATTTCTTTGTCGAGATACCAGTCATCATCTTCGCTCTGCGCATATGCAGAAAAAGAAAAAATCGCTGTAAAAAACAAAGCCGCTATCAAAGCTAAAGAAAAACGGCGCTTAAAACACATAGAATCTCCCATTTTTTTCTATAGTGAAATATAATTTTTGTACTTTTGGAAATTAAAAAGCTCTCTCTTTAAAAACTTAATTTCCAGGATAGAGTTACAGATGCTGCTGATGCCCATTTATTATTCATGATTTCATCAAGCGTAGGTGCAAGGCTCCATCTTATGTTTGCAAAAGGTGCTTCAAGCTCAAAACCTATTTCAGGCTGAAACGAAAGTCCGCGGATTGTAGAAGGATCTCCAATCTTGTTCTTATCATAATCCAGCCTCAGCATCGCATCTGCGAACAAAGAATCTCCGAAGTACTTACCTATATAAACAGATGTGTTATCAAAAAAGTTACCGGCTTCGTACTTATAATCATCACTGCTTCTGGAACCGCTTGCCTTTACAGCGTTCTGAACTACATTAGTCCTTATTGAGAATATATCAAAATTCATCAAGTCACGCAATGCATTTTCTGCTTTACGGATGACGGCCATTTTCAATACATAATCGCCCGTAGCATACAGGAACTGACGCGCGCTTTCTGAATCGCCGCCCAGAATCGAAAGGATTTCGCTTTCTGATTTTGCAGGAGTAGCCGTAAGCATAGGCGAAAGCTTTGAAAGATACTGCCGGTCAACCGAAAGCGATATCGTGACGTTTTCGTTTTTCTCATCCTTTACGCGCGTCTCGGCCTTAAGCGAAATCATCGGATCAAAGTTTCCGTCCTTATCGCTGAAATTAATTTCGCCGCTTTTAATATAGAAGCTTGAATTAAGCCATACTATTTCACCGCTTCGAATCGGAACGTCTCCGTTTAAAAGCAGGCGGTCGTCGGACGACGAATAATTTACATCAATTACGGAACCAGGAACGACAACCGCTTTAAGGAACGTGCTGTACGAAATCTGGACGCGGCTGGTCGATACGATATGCAATGATACCTCAAAGCCGTTTTCATCATCGTCATCTTCCGCAGTCTTTGAAAATCCCGATACAAATTCGTTAAGGCGGGACGCACCGAATTCGGCATTTGCATTTTTTGCAACAAGAGTTCCTGCAACACCAACGATTTTATCAGCATATGTAATGTCCAGCTCAGTTTTAAAGTCGCCCTTTACATGAATCTGCGGAAGATTCAGGTTAAGCGGAGCAAACTCGTCGTCCGCCGTATTTACAAGCACCTCAAGGCTGTCAAACGAAAAGCGGCTCATCTGAATCAGGACAGTAACGTCTACCGGAGTGTGCCGTATCTTGCATCTGGTCGGTTCAGTTACAAACTGCGAGTCATTCATATTAAGTATGATGCGGTCGGTAACTGCGCGTGCGGTAAAGAAATCCGGGAAATTAAATTCAGCCGGAACGATTTCAAGCTGTCCGTAGAACGAAGGCTTTTTTAAAGTTCCCGCTACTACAAAACCTCCCTTAATCTGTCCCTTATAAACCTGCGCCATTTTAAAATCAAGGAATTCAAGCAGGCGCTTAAGCTCAATATTTACGTCGCTTACATTAAAGCTTATGTTTTCGCCGTCCATATTTCCGTCAATTTTCATTTTAAACGGAAGCGGATTGTCAATCTTGATGCTGTAATTTTTAAATGAAGTTATGGTGCCTTCAATTCCGATATTGCGGCTTGATTCAATCATCATGTTTTCAGCAATTTTCAGAATTGAAATTTTATAAGGGCTCCGGCTTTTTACTAAAGTGCCCTGAACATTGTCAAATGTAATGTTTATTCCGAATGATTCAGGAAGCTTTCCGAATGAAACCTGATTCAACGCTTCCATCGTTACATGCGCATCAGTTTTAAAATCACGCCCGAAGGCGCCTGTCTCTACTCCAAAGCTCATGTCACCGTTCCATGTTTCAAGTGAAAGCTTTGCCTTTACATCCCGTACAAGACTGTCACCAAAATCGGCGCGGGCATTCTGAATCGTAAAGACCTTATCCTCCACCATCGCAGAACCGGTAAAATCAAACTCAGAATCCTGAACAGTAAAATGCGCCTTTGGAACCGAAACGGAAATAAACGGATTTGCTACGGTTCCTGTTATTGCAATGTCAGCATTTACCGTGTCAGTCGGTTTTGAATCAGGCAGGAATCTTGAAGACAAAAGCGATTTTACATTGAAATTTACAACGGCATAAATTTCATCAAGTATGCTCTTCTGCGAAAAGCTTACGCCGAACGGATTTGTAATCTGGCCTGAAAGCGAGATTTCCTCAAGGCCGAGCGGATTGGAAACTGATGCAGAAAATGACGCCTCATGGAAAATTTTTCCTTCAATATTCCAGACGGCACTACCGGCGCCGCTCAACGATGAAACCGAGTCAGCATAATTGATTGTATCAAAGCGGAGGATGTTTTTTTCAAGCGCACCCGAAAAGGATATTACAGGATTCAGGCGCGACATTGCGTTAAGCGAGCGGCATTCAAATGAATTAAAGTTTGCATAAGTGCCGTCCTTGACCGAGTATTCAAATCCTGCGTCGGCTGTAAATACAAGCGTCGTAAGGTCTCCGGATTTTGATTTTGTGCTGAACGGAAATTCGCTCATCAGAAGATTTCCTGAAACCTTTGCATTTTCTGCATCAGTCGTCATTGCAAACTGAAGTCCGTAATCGCCTGTAATCTGCATGTAATAATT
>CACYCX010000251.1 GCA_902772975.1 uncultured Spirochaetaceae bacterium | reverse complement strand
CGGGTTAAATGGAACAAAGTTGCAGAAAAAGCACTGATTGCTACATTCGACAGGCTTGGACCATGCGCTTCAATTGAAGAGCAGCTTGCAAATACATTTTTTGAATTTCAGGAATATCTTTGCTGCTACGGTTGTGACTCAATCGAAAACATGCTGAAAAAATCAAATAAGATTGATGTGTGCCTCTTTGGTGTGGAGACGCGGCTCTGGTATAAGGGCGAGGATGTTCCGGCAGTCGGTTCATGGAATAACCGCGGAATTGAAAAAACTCAAGGCCCGGTCAACATGCCTTTTACTGTTCCGGAAAATATTCTTGACAGCTATCTTTTGGACTTTGAATTTAAAAAGCGTAAGGATATCGAAGCTCTTATGCGTGAGATTTTTCCGCCGACATTCGGCATGACTCCGGACGAGCGCAATGTCATTTTATTGCACATAATGAACCGGCATGATATAATTCAAAATAAATACAATTGGTTTGCTGATTTTCCGGTGGGCGAATTGCGGCACAGGGCGTTGTCGCTTTATTCAAAATGCAGCGCTCTTGTATATGATGTAGAAAGCTCTTCAGCTGAGTTTGCAAAATTTCCGCAGCAGGAGCTTGTTATATTATCGCAGCTTTATACTCACGTTAATCGCATCCTTGATTCAATAAATTCAGATCCTGATTCCGTAGTGGCCGAAAGTACGACGATTGACCTTTCGCTTGAGGGAATGGAATACAATCTTGAAGATATTGAAGATGAACTTAGAAGAGTAATAAATATTCAGCGGAGAAACGATCTTACTGTAGTGTAGGGAGAGCGCAGGCATGATTGATATAGGAGACCTTTTAATTAGAGGCGGGACTTTTGACGATTTGCAAGGTAACACTCCTGTAGAAATCTATAAGGACTTGTGCTCAAAAATGCCGCTTCCTGAAAATGTAGATAGGGAAAATGTTTATGCAGGACTTTGCAGCCGCGAACTTATTATGAGCACGGCTGTAGGACGAGGAATTGCACTTCCTCACTGCAGGGGAACAATCCTTAAAAATAACGACGATCAGCAGATTACGGTTTGCTACTTGAAGAATCCAATCGATATGAATGCTCCTGATGGGAGAAAGGTGTCGGTAATGTTTGTTTTGCTTACGAGCAATTCACAGACACACCTTGAGGTGCTTTCACGGCTGGTTCAACTATTTAAGGAAGAAAAATTCCGTGAATTATTGAATCGTCATGCTTCGGCGGAAGAACTTGCCGAAGTGGCCAAACACTAATCTTTTTTTTATCGAGGTTTTACAATGGACAAAAAAGCCGTAGAAGCTGTTGCTCTTTCTATCCGCAGCTTGTCAATGGACGCCATTCAGAAGGCTAATTCTGGACACCCGGGACTTCCTATGGGAGCCGCCGAAGCCGCTGCTGTTTTATATGGCGAAATCATGAAGCACAATCCGGCCGACTCAAAGTGGGCTGACCGTGACCGTTTTGTTCTTTCAGCAGGACATGGTTCAATGCTTCTTTATTCAATTCTTCATATTGCCGGCTACAAGGTAAGCATGGACGATATCAAGAATTTCCGCCAGGTTGGATCAAGATGTCCGGGACACCCGGAATACGGTGATACAGACGGTGTTGAGTGCACGGGCGGTCCGCTTGGTCAGGGCGTTTCAATGGCAGTTGGTATGGCAATTGCAGAATCAATGCTCGCTGCAAGATTCAATACTGCAAAGCACAAGATTGTTGATCACTACACATATTCACTTGTTGGAGAAGGCTGCTTGCAGGAAGGCGTTGCTTCTGAAGCTTCTTCACTTGCAGGAAATTTAAAGCTTGGAAAATTGATTGTATTCTACGATCAGAACAAAATTTCTATCGACGGATGCACAGACATTACATTTACTGACAACATTGCAAAGCGCTACGAAGCATACGGCTGGCAGGTTCTTAAAGGCAGCATGTATGATGTTGAGGAAATCGTTAAGCTTGTTGCAGAAGCAAAGAAGTGCTCTGACAAACCGACACTCATCATGCTCAAGTCTGTAATCGGTAAGGGAGCTCCAAAGCAGGGAACTGCTGATGTTCACGGAGCGCCGCTTGGTGCAGAAGGCTGCATCGCTGCAAAGAAAAAGCTTGGTCTTCCGGCTGACAAGGATTTCTATGTTCTTCCTGAAGCATACAAGTATTTTGAAAGCAAAAAGGCTGCCCGCGCTAAGGCAGAGGAAGACTGGAAGGCAACTTTTGCCGCTTGGGCAAAGGAAAATCCGGCTCTTAAAAAGCAGTGGGATGCATTCTGGTCAGACGCTGTTACTGATGAAAGCGTAAAGGATGTTGCATACAAGGTTGGAGACGCTTGTGCTACACGCGATGCAAGCGGCAAGGCATTGAATGTAATTGCGGCGCGTTTTGGTAATCTGGTTGGCGGTTCGGCCGACCTTATGGGACCAAACAAGACTGCATTCAAGGCTGTAGACGAAGGAACATTCAGCCCGACAAACCGCAAGGGACGCACGATTGAGTACGGTATCCGTGAATTTGCAAT
>CACYCX010000250.1 GCA_902772975.1 uncultured Spirochaetaceae bacterium | reverse complement strand
GTCCAATCCGCAAACACTTCCGTCTGTACAAGTTACACTTCCCTCTGAAGCAGAACTTTGCTTAGCGCCGTCGTGCCATTTTGTTGCTGAAGCTCCCTGGTATGAACGGTTTACCTGTCCCCACTGCTCTTTTGTTCCCTGGTAAGTGATTGCAAATCCGCTCTTGCAGCCAACAAAGGCACCTTTTTGAATTCCGTGCGGGTCGCTGCCGGTGCTTGTTCCTGTAATGCCAGCCGAAATTGTAATTGATGCAAGATTTGAACAGCCGTTAAACGCATTCTCCATTATTACCTGAGTATTCGGACTTAAGGTTACGCTGTCGAGATTTGTACAGCCGTTAAACAGATTCGGGATTACATACTGCATCCAGTCAGGAAGCATTACCTGTTTTAACGCCTTACAGTTTTTAAAGTATGCGCCGTCATTGTAAGATTCAACATCTGATGATGCAAGCGCTTCGGATGCGTCAAGCGTAATGTATACGCCGCTTTCATTTTTTGCCCTTATCGCCTTTGCAACTTTTGCAAGACCTTCATCACCTGATGTAATCTCAGTTTCTTTTCCTGCCGTATTGTTTACACCTGAACCAACGCTGCCTTTTACAACAACCGTGTAATTTCCTGCGGCTGTAAGTCCTGCGATGTAGGAAGCCGCGGCTTCTGCACTCCTGTCATTTCTAATTGAAATTACGGTATCGTGGTCAAGTCCAAGCAGTGTTGCCGTAATTCTGAGCGTATAAGTCTCTTCAAAGCTCTGAGCCGGAACAGTTACAGTAAGCGTTCCGTCTGCTTTTACTTCCGGCGTGATGTCAGAACCGACCTGACTTCCTCCGTTCCAGAGTGTTGCCTTCCAAGTAACCTTGCTTCCGTTTGCTCCATCAAGATCAGTTGAACCTACAGTAAGCGTTCTGTCTCCGTTATGCTTGAGGAGCGTCTTTTCTCCGCCGGCTTCAATCCGTCTGACAGTCGGCTCTATTAAATAAGTCTTTTCATGACCTAAATACATTCCTGAAGAGGCACTTCCGTCCTCGTTCTTTACCTCAAGCGCAAACTCATAATCCATTGCGCCGTAGCTTCCGCCTGAACCAACCGCAAACGCAGCTTCAGTTCCGTTATATGTAATTGCATAGCCGTTTTCGCTTACGAATATTGCGCCCGGCTTCGAGGTATTGTCCGTGCCGTATTTGTAATCTGTAGTAAAGTCCACAGGTGAACCAATGCCCGGCTCGCTTCCAGAATCAAATGCAAGTCCGACACCGATTCTGCTTCCCGTAAGAGAACCTGCTATCGTAAGCTTCTTTCCGGCCGCTATGTAAATGTTGGATGAGGTTCCGTCAGCAAGCTTGCTGCCGGTAATTGTGTTCTTTCCCTTAAGCGTAAGCGAGCCGTCATCGTAAATCGCGCCGCCCTTATTTTTAGACCAGTCCTCAGTGCCTCCCGCCGTACATCCGCTTACAGTTACACCATCAAGCGTAAGGCTTCCTGTATTGACGATTGCACCGCCATGGCTTTGAGACAAGCCACCCTTAACCGTACAGTTTGTGAGCGTGAGCGTTCCGGCGTTTTCAATTGTTCCGGCTCCTGAATATCCGTAATTGTCCGTAAACGAGCAGTCAGTACATTCAGCTTCTGCACCAGTGTCAACATAAAGGGCTCCCGGTCTGCTGCCTGCACCAGCTCCGTTGTCATGAACGGAAACATTCGACATTACAAGCTTTCCGCCTTCAACATCAATATATCCGTTACGGTTTCCCTTGCAGTTAGAAATTGAACCGTTTGTATAAGTTACGTTTCCATCGTCTACCTTTATCGCGTATACAGAGCCGCTGTTTCCGAAAATATTTGCAAGGCTTATGTTTTCGATATTAACGGTTCCGCCGCCTATGATGATTCCGCTCTTGCCGGTGTTTCCAGACATGTTGATTGTGCGGTTTCCGCCGTAGCCTGTGATGTTTATAAGGCCGCTTCCCGGCGTCTTGACGAAAGCATTGCCATTCGAGCTGAAGTCAAATTCTGACGGAACTGTAAGGTTGCTCCATACGCGGATCGTACAGCCTTCTGATGGTACATAATCGCCTGCCGTAACTCCGTCCGTATAGCGCTTGATTGCAGCCTGAACGGTACGTAACGGACTTAACCTTGCGCCGTTGTTTGCAGCATCGTCTCCGTCTTCGCGTACATAGAAAAGCGCAGGCTGGGTAATCTTGATGCCGTCTCTGTCAGAAATCTCGCTTGTTATGTAGTAGTCGCGGCTTGCTGTCGACCAGATTTTATAATTTCCCTTCGGAACAAAAATAGACGCATAGCCGCCCGGAGAGACGGTTACCTTGTTCGACATTGTGGACTTTGTTCCGTTGTAAAAGACGGTTTTTCCTCCGGTTTCTTCAATGGTATAGCTGATTCTTACGGCACCGCCGCATGAAGAGTCGTCGGTACAAAGTCCTGAGTGCGTAACCTTAAGCTCAAAAAGGCCTGAATCAGCATCGGAGGCGCTTGTTGATCCGGCACCGACATTATATTCCGGCGCCTTAAGCTGCTTTGCCTGATTTGAAATAGTTACTGGAGAAGTCAGTCCGTCGTCATCTTCTGTTACGAGCGTACATGTTGTAACAGTGTCAGGCTTGAACTCCCAGTCGGTCGTCCAGTAAACAGGCTTGTATGAAGTTGAAAATTTAGGATTACTGCTGTAATCACTGAAATTAAACGCGTCGATTGAATCTGTAAGCGTGGTCATTCCGCCAGGCTTACTTGAAGAAAAGCGTGAATCCTGATCTTCATAAGTCCAGCCGCTTACTGAATCGTAGCTTGCGTTCTTATAAATCGTTCCGTCTGTCTTAAAATAAAGCTTTTCGCCGTTAACATGAATTATGCGTAAGTCATTTTCGTCAAGCGGGAATGCAGAAGCAACAGGAAGCAGAAAGCAGACTACATAAGTTGCATTGTCATAATCTGCGGACGAGCTCTGGAATGAAGCTCCCAGAACTGAAGTCGGCGGCGTATTGGCGTGGAGCGTTACGGGGAACGATGCGAAATCGCGGCCGCTCACTGGTTCCCGTAAGGTTATCTCACCCGACATGTCATTTCCACCGATATGCCCGGCATCAATCTTTTCAAGGAAATCCTTTGAGAATGTAATTGTACCGCTTGTCATGTCACTTGACTGCGTAAAGCTCACCGCGCCTGACACGGAAGACGCGGCCGCAGATGATGCGCCGTTATTAAACTTGTACCCAAAATCAAGCCTGTACGACTGTGGATTTCGCATTTGGAAAACGGCTGTTGCTGACTCAATCGAAGGCACGCACAGTATACCAGAGCTGTTGTTCACTCCTAAAGGAAGCGTAATACTGTCGATTGCAGCCGTGTTTGTGTATTCTTCAAAAAACTGCCCGATAGGCTCGTTCAAAAATTCGCAAGAAGCAAGAATTGGGGAAGCTAAAAATATAAAGAATAGAATAAAATTTCTGCAAATTTTATTCGAGGTACTTTTTGAATAAACTCCTTCGCGCATATACATATTGTTTTAACACAGCATTGCACATATTTCAATTGCGCGATGCGTTTTGGGTGGTCAAGATAAAAGTTCGGCGACTCTGGCTTCTATCTCGCTCAGATTCTCATAAATCCGCTTTGTCTCAGGAATGCTCGAAAGGAAAATCCGCCCGTATTTCTGTTCAATTATGCGCCTGTCAAGCACGACAACTGCTCCCTTATCATCGCCGCGCCGCACAAGACGCCCGAAGCCCTGCCTGAATTTTATAACCGCCTCAGGAAGACTCAATTCCATAAACGAACTTCCGCCGCGCGCCTCAATCGCTTCACATCTCGCCTCAAAAACAGGATCGTTTGGAACAGTGAACGGAAGCTTTACGATAATCACCTGTGAAAGCGAATCACCCGGAACATCAACGCCCTGCCAGAAAGAATCAGTGGCAAAAAGCACGCTCGTAGTATCCGCCTTGAATTTATCAAGCAGCCTGAACCTGTCATCATCGCCCTGCTTAAAAAGCGCAATTCCCATATCGACAAGCGGATTGACGCACGCATTGTACGCCCCCTTAAGCGATTCATATGAAGTAAAAAGCACGAGCGTTTTTCCCTGCGATGCCTTTATCAAACGCAAAATTGCATTCTCTGCCTTACGCTGAAAATCGACGCTGCTTGGAAGCGGAATATCTTTTGGAACCGCAAACAGAACGTTTTTCTTGTAATCAAACGGAGAATCAAAAACGCCTGACATAAACCTTTCAGGTTCAACATAAGAAAGCCCGGTCCGCCTCATCCAGTAACCAAAATCTTCCCCGATTCTGAGCGTGGCCGAAGTACAGACTACAGATTCCATCTTTTCATAAACGCCGCCGTTCATCAGCGAAGAAATATCAAGCGGAGTTTCCGTAAAGGTGATGTAAATCGACATGTCGCCCTGATTTGACTTTTGATTTCCCTTCTGGTTCTGCATTGAAGAAACCATTTCAGGCGGAAGCCTGTTTTTCTGAATCCAGAACACCTTTTCGGGCCGTTCGTCCCAAAGCGAAAAATCCTTGCACAGAATGCTGTAATCTTCAAGATGGCGCAGAATCGATTTTGTTTCCCAGAAAGCATTTTCTGATTTATCTTCATCATCAATGCCTTCAAGTAAATCACGCACGACTGCAACAAGATGAGCCAGATCAGAAGCAAGCGTTGTGAGCAAAGAAAGGACCGGCGCAAATGAATTGAAAGTCTTTAAATAAAGCCGCATCGTATATTCATTTCCGATTAAATCAAGCGCGGCTGTTTCAAGATTCATGATGTCGTCTTTAACCTGCTCTATGCACGAAGCAATTTCCTGCGACAAATCAGGACCGGTGGACAGCGCCTGCAATGTAAAAATAAAGCCTGCATACGAAGAGCGGCGCTCCCGGTACAACAGGTTAAGCTGCTTTATTATTCTGAATCTTGAAAGTGATTCGCTAAAAAAACTGGTCGCAGCATTTTCTATCCCATGCGCCTCGTCAAATATAATCCGCTTGTAAGGTGGAAGCACCGCCGCATCATCATAGCCCGCGCCGCTCATGCGGGACTCTATGTCGGCAAACAGAAGATGATGATTTACAACAAGCAGGTTTGCGTCACTTGCCTCGCGCCGCACCTTCATTACAAAGCACTTGTCGCGATAAGGACAGCGTAAGCCCATGCAGGCGTCGCTTTCTGAATTAACGCGCTGCCATAGATTTTCAGGCGGGTTGAACGAAAGGTCGCTTCTGCTTCCGGTTTCAGTTACTTTTGCCCATTCAGAAATTTTATCTAATACTTCAGTTTCGTTCGTAAATAAATCGCGCTCCTTAGTGAACTCAAAAAAGCGGCGCATGCAAAGATAATTCTGCCTTCCCTTTAAGAGAATATATTTTAGCTTTTTCCCGATAATTTTTTCCGCGGCGGGTAAATCCTTTTCGGAAAGCTGCTGCTGCAAATTAATCGTGCCCGTCGAAATTACAACGCGCTGATTATTTTTGAGCGCCCATAAAATCGAAGGAATTAAATACGCGTAAGACTTACCGACTCCTGTTCCGGCCTCAAATGCACATATTGCACTACGATTGAATGAAGAAGCAATGTTCTTCAATAATTCAATCTGCGACGGGCGCTCCTCGAAAGAATCAGATTTTTCTGACAGCGGGCCGCCGCTTGATATGTAAAGGGCGGCTTCATCCAAATCCAGAACCTCAAGTTTTTTAGGAACAACAGGCTCCATAACGACATAAACTTCTGTTACTTCATTATTTATGATGTAAAAGCCCTGAAGATTTTCGTTTGCGCGTGAGGCAGCCGACATGTCTGCATTTGAAGGAGTAAGGTCGCCGCCCGGATGATTGTGGATTAAGACGCACGGTTCCGTGCTTTCGTAAAAATTAATCGGAACGGAATGTTCATTGCCGCGCGATACGGCTTTTGCAGAAATTACGATTCCATCTTCATCTGTCTTACAGACAAAAAAAACTTCGTTTCCGCCGGCATCGATTATTTCATGCCGCATCTGAAGTATGGCATCTTCCGTAATTCTTTCCGTAATATTCATAATAATTCCCGCGCGGCCTTTCTGGAAAAATTAAGGCAAAAAAAAAGACCGATAAAAATCGGTCTATCATCTCCTAGCAGAATTGAACTGCTGTTGTCGGGATGAAAACCCGATGTCCTAACCACTAGACGAAGGAGACAT
>CACYCX010000249.1 GCA_902772975.1 uncultured Spirochaetaceae bacterium | reverse complement strand
TTTCAAAAACCGTGCCGCCGTTTAGTGGCGGCGAATATGAATATAGCACATTACCACTTTTTTCGTCAACACCCTAAACCCTTTTTTTTCACTTTTTTTTAAAATTTTTTTTCGAGCGTAAATACGTACTCCGAGACGGTCAGGCTCCTGTTACGCAAAAAAAATGCTGAATGAAACTGTCCGCCTCACTCAGCATTCCACTTAAAATTATATCAGGATAAATCTTTTATACCTTAAACTGATCAATCTGACTTCCGATTCTGTAAATTGTTCCGTTAATGGAAGTTGCAATATTCAAGAGAGACTCATCATCTTCTTCAATATGCTTCACGTTTACTTCCATTCCCTCAACAAGCTGCTTGACCGTATCTGAAGAAACTTTAAGCCCCTGTACGTCCTCGATAATAGCCTTGCGCGCCGTATCTACATTTTCGCTTGCAGTACGGACATGACCGGTCGCATCATTCATATACGAAACAGCCTCACCAATTTGTTTTGAACCTTCCGCCTGTTCATCCATAGCAGTTTTAATTTCATGAATAAGATTTCCAGTTCCCTGAAGCTTATCTGAAACAGCCGTAAATGCCTGATCCGACAAATCAGATGCCATAACGACATTTGAAATTGAACTCAAAATTGACTTAAGCTGAGTTCCGATATTCTTGGACTGATTTGCAGAATTTTCTGAAAGCTTTCTGATTTCGTCAGCGACAACCGCAAATCCCTTACCTGCCTCACCCGCATGAGCTGCCTCAATTGCAGCATTCATGGCAAGAAGGTTTGTCTGTTCCGCGATTGATGAAATCACAGTATTAGCTTCATTCAACATGTTAGACTGCTGTTCAATCTGCTGAATCTGCTCACTTACTTCATGCTGCCTTGAGATTCCGCTTCCAACATCTCCGCGCAAAATTTCAAATTCGCCTACCATTTTTTCGATAGACGCAGAGACCGAACCGATGTTTCCGATCATCTCCTCAACAGCACTTGAAGCCTGCGCAACCGCCTGTTCCTGTGTTTCAAGAAGCTTACGAAGCTCCTCAACTGCCCCTGAGATATCGCCTACAGCGCCGACAGTACTTCCAACTTTTTCGTGCTGTCCGACAATTTCAAGATTTACGTCTTTAATTCCCTTAAGCATCTGGGAAACAAGATTTGTATTCTCCTGAACCATGGTTGCAAGATTTTCGCCATAAGAATTAAGATCGCCCTTAGTTCCTTTCAGTTCAGAAATAATAGCGCGCAGTTTTTCCGTAAAATTATTGAAGCCGTGGACAAGATGTCCGATTTCATCTTTTGAAGATGCATGAAGGCGCTTTGTCAGATCAGCATCGCCGCTTGCAATATCTTCAACTGCAACACTTACATTAGACAGCGGCTTTATTGAAACTGACACAACAATCACTCCAATAACAACAGCACTTACAATTCCAAGGATGCCGATAATGATAAGCGTCCTCATAAGCTCAGAAATTCCGCTGTAAAAATCATCATATGGAGCGACAAGAACAACAGACCAGTTTGTATCCTCAATAGGCTGGTACGCTACAGTAAATTTCTGCCTTGCATTTTCATCATAATAAACTTCAGTTGCTGTATAACCGTCCATAATGCGGTTTAAAATCGGCTGGAAGCTTTTTGAAGTATTATCAGAGACAACAGTCAGCTGCTTGACAAGCTCAACATCTTCGTGCGCGATATAGCGTCCCGTAACGCGGCTTATTACAAAAGGATGAGAAGATTTTCCTACCGTAATTCCTGCTACAGTATCACAAAGGTTAGACGCATCAACAATTCCGGTAACCTCTGCAATTTGAGAACCATTCGGTGCCTTTACCGGAACAGCATAATATGTACAGATATGACCATTTACTGCGCTGTATGCAGGATCCATAATCGCATGACGGCCTTTCATAGATTCAACAAGATATTCACGGTCATGCAGGTCGCTCCATTTTCCAGAAGTCGGATACCCCTGTCCCTTTTCATTAAAAAAGCCCATTCCGATATATTCTTTACTTCCGCCTGTTGCTGAATTTACAAGCTTCCATTTTTCGTACATATCAACTTCAGGATCCCGTACAACGCTCAGGTTTGCAAGCGACTCAAGCATCTTAAACTGCCTTGCATTTATCACATAAATATCACTTGCAGTAGCATGAGCAAGGCTTAAGTTTCCGGTATCAACCGAGGCTTTAAGTTCCTGCCGAGATTTTAAATAAGCGAAGAAAATAATAGTTACGCTGGCCACAACAATAACCGAAATCAATGAAACATTAATTTTGCTTTTTAATCCCATAATTTTACCCCTATATATTTTATGTCTTTTTTTCATTTCGCCGCTTTAAAAATCTGGCGTAACCTGTCAATCGTTTTTTCAGAAATAGCCCTGTAGATGACACGGCAAAGTCCGCGCCGCTTTTCAACAGGGAGCTCTGGAGTATCATCTTCCTTGATGAACATAAAAACTCCTCTGTGCTCGTTATTCTTTTTGCGCTGAATAAGGAGCACGACGTCAGTATCTATGCTCATGCCGTTTATGACGGTTTTTACTTTCCGGATTTTCTGATAAATGCTGAGCTTTGGAAAATTTTCCGTGTAAATGCAGGAAAAATGCGAAATATTTACATCCTGCACGGAAACAGAATATGTTTTTCCGTCAATAATAAAATCGGCGCGGCTTTTTGAATCACATTCAGCGCGGATAAACTGACGCCTGCCTTTTGCACCGACATTTTCCAGAGCCTTTACGATATTCTCAAAATCTTCAGGATGATTTGGTTTTAAGGAAATACAGCCGGCACGGACACCAAGCTGCTTAACGTAATAATCTTCAAGGGCGCTTTCTTCCTGATTTTTATTACGCTTTCTGTAAAGCACTCCGATTCTCATGTCTTCAGAATGAACTGAACGAAGCTGCCTTATGTAATCACGCCAGTCAATCCCGTCAATCTGACTGTCAACATTAAAAAAAAGCGCAGAATCAGGATATTCCTGTATAATGCACTCCACTTTCTGTTTCAGAGGGCATACCGTATCATTTTCGATTACATACGCCTCAAAACCTCTGTCCAGAAACAGCTCGATGTAGTCATCCGGAAAGAGCTCGTGTTCGGGCACGATAAAAAATACCTTTCGCCCGAAAATACTTACATCTTTTCTAGCCATTAGCAGAAAAACTCTCCATTATTTTCCGTAATTTCAATTGCAGGCAAAATGAAAATATCGGTTTTCTAACTCTCCAATTCTATTATAACCTCTATATAAATATATCGCAAATTTTATCCGCTTTTTTTTCCTCATTTTTGATTCGAGCTTCTTTGCCATGCTATTTTTTTTGGTGAAAGGCAAATTTTTTGGAATATTTTAAATATTGAGCATGTTAGATATTGATTTAAATCTTAAAAAGTACTATCATTCAATACATTGTTACGGGATGTAGCGCAGCTGGTAGCGCGTCTGCTTTGGGAGCAGGATGTCGCAGGTTCAAATCCTGTCATCCCGAATACTTTTTCGCTAGTGCGGAAGAGAATGGCCCTTTAGCTCAGCTGGATAGAGCACTTGCCTTCTAAGCAAGTTGTCGACAGTTCGATTCTGCCAAGGGTCAAAGGCCTGCCAATTCACGGTAGGCTTTTTTAATTATCTTCTTTTGTTGAATCAATCGTTACATTTCCTAAATGAAGCACAGTACTGTATGTTTTTGAAAAAGTAGTATCCTGGCCATACGCAAATGCATACAGATCGACATAATAAAGACCGCTTGAAACAGAGCCGCTTGAGTAGTCTGCATCTCCGCCTTCTGGAACAGAACAGTTTGTGCTGTTGTAGCCAACTCCATATACAGAGTCAGTATACTTAGCGCGCCCGAAATCAAAAAATTTATCGTTTTCGGAACGACGCGGTTTTCTGAAGGACTTTCCGTCAATCCTTATGTCTGCCTGATATTCAGGAGAAGTTCCGTATGATGTAAGCCGAATCCAGACGCGCTTATTGTTACCGTCACCTTCTATAAGGGGAATAATGGAGCCGGAAGATGTTCCAAGGTGCTGATACCCGAATGTCTCGATAAGCTTTGTAGCAGCCGCTCCATAATTGCTTTCTGAGTTAACGGCGGAAACAGACGCAATATTACTTACCATCGTTGACGCATTTGCATAAATTTTATACACAACGGCCGTTCCCAGATATTTGAACGATGAATCCGCAGTCATTCCGCTTTCGCTTGTATTAAATTCAAAATAATGGGTTGAATAGTCACCACCGTCATTATAATACGGCATGTGGACTGTAGTAGACGGCGCCTTTACAGAATAAAGAGTCGTAAGGCCGCAGCTTGAAAAATATAAAGATGAGAATCAAAACAAAAAACGACCGGCACAGCAAGCAAGAGATTTCCTTCTGATTTTTGACAAAACCTCTATATTCATTGCCGACCGTCCTTTCTTTTAAAGATTCGGAAAAAAATTATTCAATCTTTCCTTCGATTTTGAGTGCAATTATCCTTGACTTTGCGTTGTCGCTCCACGGATCATTAGAAAGCTCAAGATTTGCAATTGCATCATATGCAGCCTTTGCTCCATTAAAATCACCTTTTGCTTCCTTGATTCGGCCTGCGTTAAAATAAGCGCGGCTTCTTGCCGGGAAATTAACATCAGCAGCTGCTTCCTCGTAAAGCGCAAGAGCTTCGTCTGAATTGCTCTGGATTTCATCTGCACATACAGCCGCCTCGAATTTACAAAGCGGCGCGACATAAGAGCCCTTGCCCTTTGCTGCGGCAGTAAGCCATAAATCCTTGGCCTGAACAAAATCCTTTTTCTGCCCGTAGATATCGGCTGCAAGCATGTTTGCGCGGGCACCAACTATACCGCCTTTAGAAAGCAGGCCTTCAAGAGACCTAAGCGCCGCGTCTGCCCTTTCCGTAAAATCAGCTTCCGAAAGAGACGAAGCATCTTTTGTAAACTGATACTGAATGTATTCAATCTTATCGAGACCCTTATTTACACCCTTTGAGCCTACTGAATAAACAACTACATATCCTGCGATTGCAATTACGATTGTTCCCAAAAGCGCAATAAGCGCAACCTTATAATTTGTAAGGAAACGAACAAGCTTTTCATTTCCGGTTGCATTTTCTGTCTCAGGAATTTTTACGACATTTTCAGCCATCTTTTTTTCACCTCTAAAAATCATATATTTTATATGTAAAGTCTATTATAAAAAAAAAACTCGTGTAATTCAATACTATAGCGCAGTGCAGGAATTTTATTTTTCTTCGCGGATATTAAGCTCGGCTATAAGGCGCGAAAGATACGTCCTCTGAATATCAAGCACCTTTGCCGTTTTAGTCTGATTCCAGTCATTCTGCCGCAAAATCTGAACGACATAATTTTTCTTGAACCTGTTAAGGACGCTTTTTAAATCCTTGTCTTCGCCTGCAACGAAAGTAATTTCTGACAATGATTCGCCTGTGGAAACTGTTTTTTTAAGTGAAAGCTGAAGGTTACTCGTGTGAATATACGGAGGCTCACCTAGAACACAGGCCCGCTCTATTGAATTTTCAAGCTCGCGCACATTTCCCGGCCACGAATAATCATACAGGGCACTGAGCGCGTCGTCCGTAAATCCAAGAAAATTCTTTTTTGTCTCACGCGAAAATTTTTCAAGGAAGTGAACTGCAAGCGGCTCGATATCGTCCTTGCGGCGGCGTAGCGGAGGAATTCTAAGCGGCACGACATTAAGGCGGTAATACAAATCATTGCGGAATTTGCCTTCCTGAACCATCTGCTCCAAATTTTTATTTGTTGCCGCGATAATCCTTACATCGACGCTGATTGTTTCGCTCGAGCCGACGCGCTCAAATTTCTTTTCCTGAATTGCGCGAAGTAATTTTGACTGAAGCTCAAGCGGAATTTCACCGATTTCATCCAGGAATAAGGTACCGCCGTCCGCCATTTCAAAGCGGCCCTTTCTGTCCTTCAAGGCATCTGTATAAGCGCCCTTTACATGACCGAAAAGCTCGCTTTCCAAAAGCGCGGGAGAAAGCGCGGCACAATTCACACGGATAAACGGCTTGTTTTTTCTGGGGCTTCTCAGATGAAGCTGCTCTGCAAAAAGCTCTTTACCAACTCCACTTTCACCAGTAATAAGGATTGACGTACATGTTTTTGCAGCTTCATCAACAATTCTGATTAAATCGTTTACGACCGCGCTGTTTGAAATAAATGTATGATAGCTTCCGCCGGAAGAAATATTATCCTGAAGGTAAGAAATCCTGTTTTTCGCATTCCTCAATACATCCGCATTCTGATAAGCGATTCCCGCCTGATCGCAGAGAATGCGCAAAAGCTCAAGATCATTCTGATCAAAAGGCTGTCCTTCCCTTTTATTGATAAGTTCGATTACTCCGATGCATGTATTGCGCACGCACATTGGAAGAGCTACCATCGTCTGCGTTACATAACCGGTTTTAGTCTGAACCTTATCTGAAAAGCGGGAATCGGACGAAACGTCATTAAGGATGACCGGTTTTCTGTTAGTTGCAACCCAACCGGCTATACTGTTTTGTTCAACGGGAATATTTTTTGCCTCAGCACCTTTAGGACCAAGCGCTACAGCAAAACGAAGCGAACCATCCGCCTTATTCTGAATCAAAAGGGAAGATGATTCGCATTCAACAAGACGCATTGCCGATTCAAGAATATATACCAGCAATGCGTCTAAGTCAGAATAGTTTGAATTTATACGGGTACTGATGTCGATGAGCGTCTTTAACTTATCTGTTGCAGGAAAATCCTTTTCACTCATCTTAAGACCCGAAGGAAACTAGTTGTTGTTCTTTGCTGCAAAGGCATCACCCAAAGTATAAGCGCCGTCATCATCATCAGATGAGCTTGACATATACTGAGAGATTTCTTCCCTCTGCTGCTTTTTCTTGAACTCCTTTACAGAGAAAGCAACCTTTTCCTTGTCCTTATTTACATCAACAACATAAACATTAATCTTGTCGCCAACCTTGTACTTCTGTACGGCTTCCTCATAAGGAACTTCGCGGTCGTCGCTGAGATTTGATTTGTTTACAAGTCCTTCAATTCCAAATTCAGTCTTTACAAATACACCAAAATCAGTGATTGAAGTAATTTCCCCTTCGAGTGTTGAGCCCGGCTTGTATTCTTCAGCAAACTTAGCCCAAGGGTCATCTGTAAGCTGCTTAAGTCCAAGACGGATTCTGTGCTGTTCAGGATCGTTTTCGATAACAACAGCTTCTACTTCCTGATCTACAGAAAGCTCACTTCCCGGATGCTTAACCTTTTTTGTCCAAGAAATATCATCAGCATGAAGGAAACCGTCAATTCCGTCTTCGATTGTAATGAATGCTCCGGAATTAGTAAGCTTAACAACCTTTCCGTTGATGTGAGTTCCAACAGGATATTTTTCAGCAATTGTATCCCACGGATTTGCAGTTACCTGCTTAAGTCCGAGTGAAACGCGTCCAGCCTGAATATCATATCCGAGAATCATGCATTCAAGTTCATCGCCCATCTTAACCATGTCAGACGGCTTTGAAACCTTCTTTGTCCATGAGAATTCACTGATGTGAGCAAGACCTTCGATACCTTCCTCAAGCTCGATGAAAGCACCAAAATCTGTAAGCTTTGTAACATGACCTTTTACGATGTCATTTACATGATATTTTTCCTCAAAGTGCATCCACGGATCTTCCGAGAAATGCTTGAGTGAAAGATTAATTCTCTTTTCAGCAGGATCAAGGCGGATAACCTTAAGTTCAATTTCCTGTCCCTTCTTTACGAAGTCTTTCGGACGAGTTACATGACCCCAGCTCATGTCGTTGATGTGAAGCAGACCGTCAAAGCCGCCCAAATCAATGAATGCACCGAAGCTTGTAAAGCTCTTTACAGTTCCCTTGACTGTATCGCCAATCTGAACTGTATTGAAGAAATTGTCGCGTGCAGAATTCATAGCTTCTTCAAGATATTTTCTGCGGTTAACAACTACATTTGCCTTGTTGTCTGAATACAGACGCTCTATATAAAATTTTGCCTTTGTTCCAAGCAATGATTCCGGCTTATCAACCTTCTGGCTGTCTGACTGGCTGATCGGAAGGAATGCGTGAATGTCTCCACCAAGCGCAACTTCGAATCCGCCCTTTACAACCTTTTCGATTGTTCCGTCTACAGCAGTCTTTTCATCAAATGCCTTGCGGATATCCTTCCACATCTGCTTTGAATCTGCTTTTGCTTTAGAAACTTCAGGTCCGTTTCTACCATCTTTTCTAAGAAGAACTACAGTTACTGTCTCCCCGACTTTCGGCAGGTTATCTGCGAACTCCGTTACGGGAATCTTACCCTCTGACTTATAACCTATATCAAGGAAAACATATTCACTTGAAACCTGAACAACGATTCCATCAACAAGCTGGCCGTCTTCGAGCGGTTTAAGATTATTGAGAGATTCTTCTAATTGTGTCTGGATGCTGCCTTTGGAGTTCTGGGCATCTTCCTTTTCCACTTCCATCTGTTCCATTGTAAACCCTTATTTTTGGTGAATTTTGTTAATAATTATTTCACAAACTCTTTCTATAGTCAAGTGTGAAGTATCAATGTAAAGCGCATCAGGAGCAACTTTCAGGGAACCTTCTGCCTTATTTTTATCAAGCTCGTCGCGTTTTCTGATTGCCTCTTTTATTTCCTCGAGGCTCATATCGCTGACTCCCTGCTTGAAGCGGCGTTCTGCCTGAACATCAATCGATGCGTCAAGATAAAACTTATGCTCTGCATCAGGGAATACGACTGTCGTCATATCGCGGCCTTCGCATACGATGCTGAGCGACTTTGTAATTTCATGAAGGCGGTCATTTACGATGTGGCGCACCTCCGGAATTGAAGAAACCTGAGCCGCATTTGCACTTACCTTGTCTTCATGAAGACGGCTTTCTACATCAACGTCATTTAAGACAAGATGCGCATTTACATAATCAAGCTTCTGTTTCTTGCAGAACTCAATGACCGCCGCTTTATCAGCAATATCAACGCCTGCTTCCAGAACGGCAAGCGTCAGCGCACGGTAAAAGCTTCCGCTGTTAAGGAAAGTAACGCCAAGCCTTTGTGCAATTATTGAAGCAACTGTACTTTTCCCTGTACCCGCAGGTCCGTCAATCGCTATAACCATACATTTCTCCTATAAATTTTAAATATCATTCGTGCGGCAAAGAGAAAGAAGTCCCTTTACCTCGCGCTCCGAAAGCTCCCTGAACTCTCCCGGAGCAAGTCCGTCCATATTAATGTTTCCGATTCGTACGCGAACAAGCCGCTTGATTCCGATTTCCCGCGATTCAAAAACGCGCCTGATTTCACGGTTTTTTCCTTCAATTAATGTAACGGAAAGCCTGTGAGAGTTAAGCTCGCGGGCCTGCTTGCACTTATAGAAAACACCGTCAATTCGGACGCCTTTCATAAAATCCTGCGCGAGGCTTCGCGGAAGCGGAAGGCTTGTATCTACAATATACTCTTTTTCTATTTCCGCTGACGGATGTGACAAAGTCGCGGCAAAATCACCGTCATTCGTAAAAATTATAAGGCCGGTACTGAACATATCAAGGCGTCCTACATTGTAAAGGCGCTCAGTATATTTTTCCTTAAGGATATCCGCCGCGCACCGCCTTCCCTTTTCATCCGAAAGCGAGCATACAACTCCCGCCGGCTTATTTAAAAGAATATAGCGCTTGTTTTCTTCAAGACTTACCTTTGCCCCGTCCACGCACACTGTATCAGCCGGCTTGACCTTTGTTCCAAGCTCTGTAACTACAGCACCGTTTACGGAAACACGGCCGTCCAGAATAATTTTTTCACAAGCGCGGCGGCTTGCTACACCGCAGTGGGCAAGAAAAGCCTGAAGGCGTACTTCCGCCGTTTTTTCATCAGTTTTAGCGGGCAAGTTCGAACCTCTCTGCTTCTTCCTCGTCAAGCTTCGGTAAATCAGCAATGCTGTTAAGGCGGAAAAATTTAAGGAATTCTTTTGTCGTGCCGTACTGAGTAGGCTTACCCGGAACATCTTTCTTGCCCGCTTCCTTGATCAGGTTACGGTCTAAAAGAGCGCGGATCATGTTGTCAGCCGAAACGCCGCGAATCTGCTCGATTTCAGCACGGGTTATAGGCTGGGAATAAGCAATTATCGAAAGTGTTTCCATCGCGCTTCGTGAAAGGCGGCCTTCACTCTTGCTTCCGTAGCGCTCTTTTAAATGCTCCCATACATCCTTCTTTGGGGTAAGCGCCCAGCCGCCGGTAATCATCGTAAGCTCGACTCCACTGTTTTCAGCAGAATATTTTTCCTGTAATTTTTCAATGCATTTTTTTACAACTTCTTCCGAAAGCTCTGTGATTGCAGAAATTGATTTTTCCGCAACAGGTTCGCTTTCAAGAAACAGAACGGCCTCAACTAAAGCCGATTCTTTTTCCAATGACAGTTCCATCTATCACGCAGCCTCATATTTACAAATTTTAATATCGCCGAACAGGCGGCTCTGGTAAATGCTTGCCATCTTGAATTTTACTGCCTCAAGAATAGCCATGAACGCGCAGACAACATCCATTTCGTTTCCGCGGCGCACAATAAGATCAGTAAACATGCATTCACCCTTATCCTCAAGAAGCTCGTTCATAAGTGTAATTTTTTCGTTTACTGAAATTTCCTCATACATATTCAGAATCTTTTCATTCGAATACTGAGAAACCATATTTCTGAAAATCTTCTGCATCTGCTGCAAAAGCTCCCAGGTATCAACTTTTTCCCACTGACTTTCGGCATCCTCAAATGGAAGAACTCGCTGAATTTTACGGCGCTCAAAATTCCATTCAGATTCATCTTCCTTTTCTTCCATTAATTCAGAAAGCTTTTTGAACTTCTGATACTCAATAAGGCGCTCTACAAGCTCCTGACGCGGATCTTCTTCCTCATCGTCATCATAAGTAACTTCAACGGGAAGCAGCATGCGGCTCTTTATATGAACAAGCTTTGCCGCCCAGATGTAAAATTCAGACAAGTCAGCCAGGTCAGTATCCACGAGGTTATCAAGGTAGTCAAGATACTGCCCTGTAATCTGCGCAATAGGAATATCATATATATTAACCTTGCTTTCCTTAATCAATGTCCACAATAAATCAAGCGGTCCTTCAAATTCGCCTGCTGAATAGCTCCGTGTCTTTGCCCCGGACTCAGCAACAGCAATCTGCACCTGTTCTTCCATAATATCATACCTCCACGCCAATAAAGCGGGAAAACTCTTCTGCACTTAACTCCATTACAACATCGGCCGCATTTTCAGCGACGGGCCGCGCTCTGGAAAGAAAAGAGTCCCCTATTATTGAATCGGCAGAATTTGCAAAAATCTCAAGCATTGGAACAAGAACAAATGCTCTTTCAAAAAGCCGCTCGTGGGGGACAATCAGGTCAGGCGTATTGATTGTCTGACTGCCAAAAAGTTCGATATCAATGTCGCAGGAGCGCGGCCCGAACCGGATTTCCTTGCTCCGGTCGCGTCCCAACGCCGCTTCGATCTGGTGGATTTTCTGTAGTAATTCATGGGCTGAAAGCGTATCCGGCACAAATCCGGTAAGCGCCATATTGTAAAAATCCTCCTGATTTTCAACATACATGGCGCGCGTACGATATATGGAAGAATACCGCATTCCGGATATGACGGCTGAAAGCTCTTTTACTGCACGGCCTAATATTGCGACCGGAGATATACCATTCCAGCTTTGATTTGAACCAAGCCCAAGAACTACCTGCATTTTTTTTAGAACAAATCCTCCGGAACCGGTTTTGCAGAACCTGCCGAACCAGATGCCCCGGATGAAGCTGTTTTTGGAGCAGCCTCTTTTTTAGGAGTTTCAGGCTTTACAGGAACGCCTTCCTTTGTCTTTAAAACCTGACCCGGGAAAAGCTTTGCCCTGATGAGGTTTTCGATTTCGTGTGCATAATCAGGATTCTGTTCGATAAAGGCAACGGCATTTTCCTTACCCTGTCCGACTTTTTCTTCACCGCGGGTATACCATGCGCCTTTTTTGTCGATAAAGCCATGCTTAACGGCCGCATCAAGAAGGCTTGCTGCCCATGAAATTCCTTTTCCAAAATAAATATCAAGCTCGACTTTTCTGAACGGCGGCGCAACCTTGTTTTTAACAACCTTTACGCGTACACGGTTTCCGACGGCATCTTCGCTTGACTTTGAATCAATCGATTCGATTCGCCTGATTTCAAGCCTGACAGAAGAATAAAATTTAAGGGCATTTCCACCAGTCGTAGTTTCCGGATTACCGAACATAACGCCGATTTTCATGCGGATCTGGTTAATGAATACGATGATGCAGTTTGACTTTCCGATTGTCGCAGTAAGCTTTCGAAGCGCCTGGCTCATAAGGCGTGCCTGAAGACCCATGTGGCTGTCACCCATATCGCCTTCGATTTCAGCCTGCGGAGTAAGGGCAGCTACAGAGTCAATTACGATGATGTCAACGGCGCCGCTTCTTACAAGGCTTTCTGCTATTTCGAGCGCCTGCTCACCTGTATCCGGCTGAGAAACCCAAAGCTCGTCAATGTTTACGCCAAGGGCCTTTGCGTACTGCGGATCAAGGGCATGCTCTGCGTCAATAAATGCCGCGATTCCGCCAAGCTTCTGCGCCTCTGCAATTGCGTGAAGTGCAAGCGTTGTTTTTCCCGAACTTTCAGGACCGTACATTTCGATAATTCTTCCGCGCGGATATCCGCCGATACCAAGAGCCTCGTCAAGAAGAATTGAGCCCGACGGAATTACATCGATTCCCTCGGCGTTAGCGTGAGTTCCAAGCTTCATCAGGGAACCCTGGCCAAACTGCTTTTCTATCTGAAGACGAGCGGCTTCAAGTGCCTGAAGTTTTTCCGTGTTGTCAACTTCTTTTTTTGCAGCCATTTTTTTTACCTCCCCAAGGTAATATGAAGCACAAGCCGGGATAAGCATGCCTCATTTTTGAATTTAAGGAATTCTGCCTGAACAAAATCAAAGTGCAAAACTCCCTATCCCACCTTATATCATATAAATTTTATGCATGTAATTATGGTAAAATCCGAAAAAAATTAGAATTCACCCTTTACGCTCTGGAAAACAGATTTTCCTTTTAAAACAACCTTTCCGCTTTCGTCTACCGAAACCTTTCCCAGCACTCGAACAGCCTTTTCTCCGTCAATTTCAGGTACAGGCTTAATTGCAAAATAAACCTTTACGATTCCCTCAAGATTTTTCATGTCAGCGTATCCGACAAGAAGGTCAAAGCTCTGGGAATTTCCTTCAGTAACGACGCTTGATACGCGGCCGCTCCAGTCAACCCAGCAGTCAATATAACGGAGAAGATCAGAAGACACTTCCCTGTAAGTAAAATTATCCTTGAGGGAATCAAATGTCGGCTCCGAAAAATATCCCATCAAGATACGGGCCTTCTGCTTTACCGCAACGGACGCATTTGAATTAAGTATCAGGTTTACCTCACGCTGAGCGGCGTTATCCCTGTACTGCTGGAACAAAGACGCAGAATCCTCGTACGCCTTCTTTATCTCGCGATCGCTCAAAATATAATGATAAACGCCGCCTGACATATCGCGCTCCTTAAGCTCCGACGCCTCGTCCGAAGTAAGTGCAAGAGAAGTAAGGTCAGCGCGCGGCCCCTTTGCTACAGGTGAATATGTAAGCCTGTAAGCGATAAGCGAGCCGAACAGTACGCCTATGCATAAAGCCGCAAAAGCCTTTGTACAAAGGACATAATTTATACCCAATGCAGGATAATATTTCATAAGGCGGCCGTCATCAGCCCAGCGGCATATCGTCTCGTAGTCGCCGTGTCTGCGTACAAATTCAAGAGCGGCCTTTGCATATTTATTTTCAGGCTCGTTTTCGAGTATCTCAAGGTAATACTGAACGGCGCGTTCAACATCGCCGCGACGCAAAAAGATTGCGGCCTGCCCCATGAGGAGCTTAGAGTCGTTTACCTTTATCTTGCGCGCCCTTTCGTAATTGAAGGCCGCGTTTCCGCTGTCGCCGATATAAAGGTAGGCGGTGCCGAGCGTGTAATGATAGTCAAAGCTGTTTTCATAGAATTCGCGCGCATCGTTCAAAACCCTTACTGCATCAGAAAAGCGGCGGCGCCGGAGAAGTCCGCGTGCAACATCAATAGCGGGCCGTTTCAATGTTCGCTCCTGAGCATTTGTATTATTGCATCAGCTTCCTTCTGTAGCTGCATTATTTCCTGCCTGTTGGCTTCCGTACCTGTCTGCTCAAGCGAATCAATTTTTTCAAGAATGGAGCGGACGTAATCATATGTAAGGTTTTCAGGCCTTACTGAAGAAGCTTCTGGCTGAACTTGATTTTCAGCAGGCTGCGGATTATCAGTCACGCCGATTTTTCCTTCGCTTTCTTCCTGAGCCTGTTCAACCGGTTCTGCAGGAACAGAAGATACCGGGATTACCGGAATATAAGGAGAATCATTGAATTCCTTTTCTTCTTTTGTCTCAACTTCAGTCGTCTTTTCGAATGTATAATCTTCGTATTTAAATCCTGTATCAGAAACAGAAACATCAGTTACGATTTTAAGTTCTTTGCCGGCATTAAGCTTCTGCTCGTTCCAGAAAAGAACCGCGGCGGAATCATTATAAGAGACTACAGAATTAAAGCTTCTCTTTGCAATAAAAAAGCCCTCGCTCGTTGCAATCGATGCGATGTCCTTGTTGCAGACTGCAGCGTAAGACGGCGTCGTAACTCCTTCGCCCGTAAAGCTGATGCGGACTGCTTCCTTTGATTCGCCTGAAATAATCCAGCCTTCATCTGCAAAATTCTTAAAGATTGTCTCGCATGAAATTTTATCTTCCTTGGGTGAAGTAAAATGCCAGCTCTTTTTTTCACCAAGATATGTGTCGTAAACAGACCTGAATGAAATATAATGCTCTGCCGGAGATTTATTTTCTACGATTGTGGTAATGCGCACCATATCAAAGTTATCGCGCCTCTTTGTCTTTCCTATTGAAAAAACGGTACGCACGTTAACCCCGCCGACATCTCCGTACATGACGGAAACAGATTCTTCATCAGAAGCAAACGAAACCGACTTTATGTCAGAGCTTCTGAGCTTGTACCATGTATCATCAACGCAGATTGCATTGAATGTATTTCTATAGCCTTCTTTTTTTGCAAATACAGGAACTGACTTTTTCTTTCCCGCTATTGAAATTACGACAATGCCTTCCTTCTTTATAGTTGAAAGGCGGACAAGTCCTTTTGAAAGAACGATTTCGCCTGTATCAGCCGAAGCATTCTGAAATGAAGCAAGCGAAATAACGGCCGCAATTGCAAGACGCGCAAAATTATTTTTGATAAAGCGGAATTTCATAAGCAACAACTACTCCTTTTCAAGAAGGGACTTAATCTGACGCGCGCTTTCCTTAAGGCGCTGCAACTCCTCGGTAGAGCTTACTGTTTCTGCGCCCTCTGATTTACTGCGGGTCTCTGCTTCTCCGAGCCGCCTTTCAAGGTCAGCAGCCCGGTTCTTTTCGGCTTCGAGCGCTGATTCAAGAGTTGCATTCTGTGTCCTTAAAAGTCCCAGCTGAGTATTTACATCAACAGAACGCTCCATTTCGTAACGGCGGATCTGCTTTTCATAATTTTCCTTTGAAGAAAGATACTCCTCGCCCGTCTTTTTAAGAAGGTAAAGGAGCTTATCCTCGCGGCTTCTCTGCGTGATTACTGCAATCCTGTATTTTGCCTCAACAGCCTTAGGGTCGGAAGGATATTCCTCGCAGACCTTTCTGTAAAGCGGAAGCGCCTCGTCAAAATTGTATCCGGCATAAAAGCATTCCCCAATCCAGAAAAGGGCGGAGGCATACAAATCAGAATCCGGATTGTGATGACAGAATTCGCTCAATACAAGGACAGCCTTGTCGTATTCGCCCTTGTAGCACAATGCGCGGCCTTTGTGATATTCAACATACTCGCGGTATATGCTTGACGGATAGAGCGCAAAGAACCGGTCAGCGTCAATGACGGCCTGGCGGTATTCCTGCGTATTTACCTCCGCCATAATCAGCATGTAAAGGGCTTCTTCGGTACAGTTCTTTTCGTCAATCATTGCCTTTCTGAAAAGGAAAACGGCAGAAACATAATCCTTGTTTTTATATGCGTTAAAGCCGTCTGAAAGCTCCTGGCCGCCTGATTCTGCCGCGCACGAACTGATTGCCGCAAAAAGCACAAGCACAATGAGGGCCAGAGTCTTTTTTAATGAGCAAAAGCCGCCAAAATTTATTTTTCCCATTTAAGAGCTCCTTTAAAAAATGCCGAACCGGAAACGATTACGTCCGCTCCTGCATCTATTACAGAAGAAATAGTCTGTTCGTTTACACCACCGTCAACTGAAATCATAAAATCCAGCGAGCGCTCCTTGCGGACGGCGCACAGCTCCTTAATTTTATCCCGGCATTCGGGAATAAGCTTCTGCCCGCCAAAGCCAGGTTCAACTGTCATGACAAGAACAAGGTCAACAGCATCAAGAAGAGAGCCTAACTGGGAAACAGCTGTAGCGGGCTTTATTGAAATGCCTGCTTTTTTTCCGAGCGAATGGATTTTTTCGATAATATTGCGGGCAGAGCCGATTGTGTTCTCGTAATGAAAGGTAATCCAGTCAGCGCCGGCTTTTGCAAAGCTTTCGATCTGATTTTCCGGACGCTCGACCATAAGGTGAACGTCAAACGGAAGCAAAGTATGAGGACGCAGCGAGCGTACTACCGGCTGGCCATACGAGATTTCGGGCACGAACTGGCCGTCCATAACGTCAATATGAACGACACTTCCGCCCTGAGATTCTATCATTGAAACCGCTGCCTTTAAGTCAGAAAAATCGGCCGACAGCAGCGACGGAGCAAGCATTTGTTTTTTCATTATAATAGTAAATATATCAGAATCCTTGTCAATTGAAAAGCGCAAAGTGCTTTCTATTGTGAAAAAAATAGGCAAAACTGCTTTGCGCGACGCGATTTTCTGTCAAATCGCTCTGTATTTTGTAAGAAGCGGAAGGCTGCGCAAAGTACTTTTTCTTGTGAAAAAAAATAGGCAAATGTGCTTTGCGCGGCGCGATTTTTGCAAATCGCTCTGTATC
>CACYCX010000248.1 GCA_902772975.1 uncultured Spirochaetaceae bacterium | reverse complement strand
TTTCGGTTGCCCGGTTGATTACTGTTTCCGGGATTCCTGCAAGGCGCGCTACATGAATGCCGTAAGAATTGGCGGAAGCGCCTTCCTTAATTTTCCTGAGGAATACGACAGAACCTTCACTTTCGCTTACATCCATGAACATAAGCTTTAATGAATCGTGGACAAGGCGCGTAAGCTCATGATAGTGAGTTGCAAAAAGCGTGCGGCATTTTAAGTTATTCAGAAGGTATTCACTTACTGCCCATGCAATCGAAAGGCCGTCTTCAGTGGAAGTTCCGCGGCCTACCTCGTCCATAATTACAAGCGACCGCTCGGTTGCAGAACGCAGGATTCTGGCCGTCTCGCTCATTTCAACAAGGAATGTTGATTCGCCGCGCGCAAGATTGTCGCTGGCGCCAACGCGGCAGAAAATTTTATCTACTATTCCTATTCTTGCATACGAAGCCGGCACAAACGAGCCTGTCTGTGCAAGAAGCGAAATAAGCGCATTCTGCCTTAAATATGTCGATTTACCGGCCATATTCGGGCCGGTTATAAGATAGAAGGAAGGAACTTCCTTAAGCTCACTGCTGCCGCTTTGCTCCGAGGCGCCTGCTTGATTTTCAGACTGGATTCCCCTGATTAAAATATCGTTCGGAATGAATTCACCTGAGGCCATGTGCTGCTCAACTACGGGATGGCGGCCGTCTTTAATTTCAAAGCAAAGGCTTTCTTCAATCTGGGGACGCACCCACCTGTTTTCGCACGCGGCAAAGGCAAGTGACGAAGCTACATCGGTATACGCTATTTCCTGCGCAAGTGACAGAAGATACGGAATATGCTCCGCAATTTTTTTCCGGACCTCTATGAATAAATCGCGTTCAAGCTCAACAACAGTGCTTTCTGCGTTATTAAGCTCATGCTCAAGCTCCTGAAGCTTTTGAGTCGTATAGCGCTCGGCATTTACAAGAGACTTGCGCATTATAAAATGAGACGGAACAGAAGAAATTTTTCCTTTTGAAACTTCGATAAAGTATCCGGCAAGGGAATTATGCTTTACCTTTAAATTTGTAATTCCAGTATTCTGCCGTTCCTCTTCAATATAGTCTTCAAGAATTTTATCAAAATTATTTTTTATTTCACGAAGGTGATCAAGCTCCGGCGACCACCCTTCCCTTATAAGGCGTCCTTCCGTTAGCGATGTCGCAGGATCATCACAGATTGCAGAGGCAACAAGCTCAATTATAAAATGAGATTCGCTTGAATCTGAAACTGCCATATCAAACTGCGCAACCTGCTCCTGAACTTTAAGCCAGGATTCAAGGCTTGAAGCAAGCGCCACAATTTCCTTTGCATGAGCCTTTTCCATTGCGACTCGCCCTGCAAGTCGCTCGATATCAAGCACCGGTGCCAGAAACTGGCGGACATTTTTTAAAAGCTGCTCGTTGTCGTAAAACATCTGGATAAAATCCTGACGGGCAGTAATTCTTTTTATGTCAGTAAGCGGATACAAAAGCCATGAACGGATAAGACGGTTACCCATTGCAGTAAGCGTCCGGTTTACGCAATCAAGCAGTGTATACTGCGAAGTTCCGTCGCGAAGGTTCCGTACGATTTCAAGGTTGCGTCCGGTTGAATCATCAACGATTAAAAATTCACTGTCATGATAAACCTTTATTTCGCGTACATGAGGAAGCGCCGCATTTGTGGTTTTGGCAAGATAATCAAGCAAAAAACCGGCAGGTCCTACTTCACTTGAATTTTCATCAAGTCCGAATGAAGAAAGATTTTTTGTCTTAAACTGAGCGCAAAGCCTTTCGTAGGACGACTGCTGAGTAAAGTGCCAGTCCGGATAATACGAGACGGAAATGCCGGTAAGATTTTCGAGCGCGGCGTTTATGTCAGTGTTTTCCTTTAACGAGAGCGGCAGCAAAAACTCACGCGGAGTTGCACGGCAGAGCTCCTTGTCAAAAAGCTCCTTCATCTGGGAAACCGGCCAGCTTGTTGCATAGAACTCAGATGTCGTAACATCTACATATGCAAATCCTACTTTGCCTTTTGATACTGAAAGGGATGCAAGGAAGTTGTTGTTGCCGCGTTCAAGATATTCGTCATCGACAGCCGTGCCCGGAGTGATGATTTCGACTACCTTGCGCTCGGTAAGGCTTCCGTTTTTTCCTATCTCGCCGACTTGCTCGCATATGGCGATTTTTTTGCCCATGCGCAAAAGCCGCGCGATATAGATTTTTGCGGCGTGATAGGGAATGCCGCACATTTTCTGGTCCTGCCTGTGGGTAAGCGTCAGATTTAAAAGGCGGGATACTTCAACGGCTTCTTCTCCGAACATTTCGTAAAAGTCGCCGAGCCTGAAAAAAAGGATTTCGTCAGGGTGCTGCTGCTTTATTCTTGCATACTGCTCCATTAATGGAGTTGTCTGACCTAACGCCATCGGATTTTATTTCTCCAGAGCGTCAATTACTTTATCTGTAATATCAACTGCAGGACTGTACCATAAAATTGAATTTGTCTGCTGGATGTTAAGGACCATGCTCAAGCCTTCATTTTCCGCAACCTTTTTGATTGTGCGTGAAAGGTTCTTATAAAACTCGTCGCTGTTGCTCAAAGACTTCTTGAGGTTCTGAAGCTCCATGTTCTTTGCAGTAGTATATTCCTTTAAAGTTTCTGTCTTTCTCTGAATCTGGGCATCAAGCTGCTTTGCCTTTTCCTGATTTTCATCAGCATCAGCCTCAAGCTTTTTCTGCTGGAGCGCGCGCAATTCGTCAGTACGTCTGTTTATTTCGTTCTGGAATTCTTCCTTCTTCTTATCGTAAGTCCTTACTGCGGAAGAATTACGGAAAAACTGCTCATAAACCTTTGCAGTATCTACAACGCCAAAGTTAGTGATATGCTGCTGTGCAAATGCAGCAGAAAAAGCCATAGCAATTACGGCAACAAGAAAAGATTTTCTAAACAAAGCCTTCATATACAAAATCTCCTGTATTACGCTAAGCGCGCGTTAATTTTATTTGTTAACGATGTTGAATGAAAGAACAAACTGCCATTTCTTCTTCCATACAGCCTTATCATCTTCAATTTTAAAGCAGTTTGCAAGCATAAGGCGCATAGGGAACTGCGGAATAAGGAAGCGTACATCAGGACCAACACTGAAATACCAGTCCTCAGGCTGGATGCTTCCAAACATCTGCTCAGGTCTGTCCTTGATGACAGCAATATCAAAGAAGCCGTCAAGAGCTGCAATTCCAGGAGCAAACGGCCATCTGATTTCAAATCTGTTTGACCACATTGCCCTTCCCTTTACCTTGCTGTAAATATCTGTCCATCCGCGTGCATTGAACATACCGTCAAGATAAAGCTTGTTTGAATCACTTACGGCAGAACCAGGAAGCGGGAACTGGAATGAGAAGCCGTTGTAAGCGGCAAGAACAAGGATAAAGTGCCATTTTTCAGAAGCCGGAATATCGCACAGCCTTAAGTAGCCTTCAAGCTTTGTATCTGTCCTTAAATAGAAATCAGTTTCAACAGGCAAAAGTCCGAACCACGAAAGCTGCTGGCTGAAAAAATATCCCATCTGCGGATCGTAATTTATGTCGCGTCCGTCAAGAGAGAATTTTGTCCAGATTGAGTTGCACCATCCCCAGTTATTTCCGTAGCGTGAAATCTGTAAATCAAGCGGCGTATAAAAATCAGAATCATAAACGTAATTTATAAGAGAGTTTGTAATACCGCCTGCAAGAGAAAGAATTGCAAAGTTCGGAGTCCAGCGGTGACCTACAGATGAATTAAGCGTAAAGCTGTACGAATCATAATCCATGTAGTAGTTTGTCGTATTAAGCGTACCATCCGGCTTCCACATAAGGCGGAGCGCAGATGCCTTTGAATGCGCAAACGAAATTGACTCATCAAGCTCGATCGGAAGTCCGAAAAGCCAGCGCTGTCCGTATCCGAGGCTCACAGCCTGTGTCGTAGAAGAAAGCGTCGTGCTTGCAGAAAGAGTGCGGCCTGAGCCTGCTACGTTTGAATTCTGCCAGCGAACAAATACGGCAAACGGAATATCCTTCGGGTCATTTACACCGGAGAACGTCATACCGAATTCAACTGTATTTGTCATCTGCTCTTCTACACTGATGATGATGTCAACGAGATTTTCTTCAGAACCGGGTTCAACTGTAGGAACAACGGCCGAAAAGTACTGAAGGTTGTAAAGATTACGCAAACCGTTATTGATGCTTGCCTTGGAGAACACGTCACCGCTTTCGATAGGAAGCTCGCGCGAAATTACATGCTCCTTTGTTTTTGTATTTCCCTTTACTATAACCTTTTCAACATGGCTTCTGTCACGCTCAGTAATAGTGATTACATACGAAACTTTTTTCTCCGCAGTATTCTTGTTTTCAGCAGGCTTGAATCCGTTTGATGTATAGCCGTTCTCGTAATACAAATCGGAAACATGCATCATTGATTCCTGGAATTTCGTTGCATTGAAAATATCGCCCTGCTTGAGCGTAACAAGTGAATTTAATTTTTCAGTAGTAAATATTTTATTTCCGACAAAAGTAATG
>CACYCX010000247.1 GCA_902772975.1 uncultured Spirochaetaceae bacterium | reverse complement strand
TTATAACATTTTGCTTAAAAAACTTGTAAATGACGCATACTTCAATCATTATGACAGTGTACCTTTTAGAGGGGAAATATATTAATTGTTTGCATAAGCCTTTATTTCTTCCAGCTGTGGAGCAAGTTCCATCTTTGCATTTCTGATGTCTATATCGTTCTGCAAAGACATAAAATATCCATCCGATAATCCGAAAAATTTTGCAAGTCTCAAAGATGTATCTACCGTAATTTTTCTGCGATTATGAAGAATATCCTGAATACGGGAAGTTGGAACATTTATTGCCTGCGCCAGTTTATATGCAGAGATGCCAAGAGGAATAAGAAATTCTTCGCTGAGAATTTCTCCAATTGTTGGTGTTTCGATAAAATCAGACATAATCTACTCCTTTAATATAGTTTTCGACAACAGGCAAGATGATTTTTTTAAAATCCTCCAAAGTTACATAATAATCATTGTCAGCATGTTGTTTTATCCAGCCTTCATTTTTTGTGTAAATTGCATAGTATTCTTCTATGGCTCTTGCGAATAATTCACAAGTTCGTCCTCTGTAGTTTGTTCTTTTTTGTGGTGTTGGCGACATTTTTGAGCGAAATACTTCTGCTATTACGCGTTCCTTGCTTCCGCGTCTTGAAGAAGAATATTTATAATTGGAATACTTGCTTCTTTGTACATGGTCGATAAGATGCGCGATTTCATGCGCAATTACACAATCCAATTGATTGCGGAGAATTTGCTCCCTTACCGCGTTAAGAGTAATTTCCAAAATAAAAGGTGAAAATTTGCCTAGGATTTTTCTGGCTTTTTTGTCGTTCATTTGTAATGTCACTTCGTTAATGAAAACTGATTTGTAATATTCGCCATAAAATGAAAATACTCTTTCAAAGCTTTCAAAAACTTTGTCATATTGCAATTTTTCTTTAAACCAGTCACTGACCATATTTCAGCCTCCTTTGCCGCAGCATGCCCATAATATAGCACACGGAGGCTATCATTTTATGATAGGAAGGAATTATTTTATGCTTTTAATAACTTCTTCAACATTTTTGTTGAATTTTTCTTGTAGTTCCTCATCAGATTTACATTCTGATAACATTCTTTTGTTTAAAGGATAAAATGCCCAATCATCTTTAAATTTCCATTTTCCTTTCGCCAACAATTCTTTCTTTTTCTTTGAATACTTTTTTATCCATAATGCAATTGAAAGCCAATATTCTTTATCTTCAAGTGTTGGGGAAACACCTATGAAAAAAGAACGTTTATATGTTCCTTTTTTTACTTCTTCAAAATTATAGCCGATTCCATCGCTATCATTCTGATACCAGGAATCTGTAAAAAGACTTTTGTGTTTTATTAAAAAACCGTCATATAATTCTTTCAGTTGTACAATCTGTAAGATGGATTTTTTATATTCTTTAGAATCCATTCTATTTGTTTTTGTTGCTAATAGTTTCTTTACATCAATCTTACTTAAATATTTATGGGCGAATTTCTTTTTAGATAAATCTTTTATTGAGAGAATATCTTCATTTTCATCTGAGTTAATAGGGATAAAATACCATCCGTCTGAAAAGTAAAAATTACTTTTTCCTAACTCATAGTTTCGTTCATTTTCTGCAATAAAAAATGAGAAAGTATACTCCTTTTTCATATAGCTATAACCTAAAAAAAATGTATCGTTATCCCAGTAATAACCAAATTCATAATTTGTTTCTGATAATTTTTTATTCTTAATTTTCCTTAAAATATAGTCTAGTTTTTGCTTCAGGTTTTGTCGATCTGTAACAAAATAATCAAGCTTATTAATATTCTTTATTAGGTTTGTTGTACTTTCTGAAGTCGGTTCATCTTCAGATATTTCAACAAAATGTCGTATTTGTTCAGAAAACTCATTTTCTGCATTGTATTTGTCTGTAATTTTTAAAATATCTTCCCAATAAATAATTTTGACGCCATTGATTTTTGAAATTTCTTCTTTGTGGCTATACAATTTAGGAATGATATATAACAAAGGTATATTTTCTTTTAAAGATGTCTTTTCATATTCTCCGTTCTTTTTCTGGGACCGTTGTAAATCTTCATTAATTCCTGCCTTTATTTCAATTATTAAATATATTTCATAGCGCCCAGGGCTGCGTGCATAAATATCGACTTTCTTTTTGTTCATTATTTTTATTTTTAAGGGGGAATATGTTCCATCATAAAAATATGCATCGTTGGGAACACTTATTCCATTTGCAATAAATATATCCAGTAATTTATTACGAACTGGTGTTTTTTTATTGTTAAGAAAGTAAATTAAAATGCTTGTTATAGAGTTTGAATTTGTCCTAGACATGTAAAAATCCTGATTTCAGTATTATACCTCCCGTTCCTCCATAAATCAAATTTCCACTTTACACTACAAACCTCTTGATAATTTTAAATTGTAGTGTAAAATATAATTACACTACAAAAATGAATATTCTTAAATAATGTAGTGTAAAGGGTTATGAAGTCAGATTTGATAATTGCCGTATTCAAGGACGAGCTGGAAAGGACAGAGCGATTGATTTCTCGATATGAAAGGGAAGTAGAAGAACTTCCAAAGGGCTCAATTTACGCTAGAAAAATCGCAAATCAAGAATACTTTTATTTGAGCTACCGTGACGGAAAAAAAACTGTTTCAAAGTTTCTTGGAAACGCCAATTCATTTGACAAATCAGACCTTCTAAAAAAAACTCAGCGAAGAAAGGAATTGCTTCAGCTCATTAGAAAGCTAAAGTCCGACAAAAAACAATTGGAAAAGGAAATTAGATGACAAAAGAACAAGAAAACGCCTTCTGGCAAACAATAGACGCTTAAGGAAATTGGATATGTTTATGACGAACTGGACGGCATTTCAAGATTTTACAAAGAGGATTTGCTTGAGCTTGAATTTTTGACGCGAGTCTTAGGTTCTGGCTCTGACAAGCGGATGGAAATTAAGCCCTTGGGAATTGTTTCGGAAGGCTTGCGTGTCATAAACATTCTTGCAAATTTTCCTCGGGAAATTGAGACTAAGTCACCGGATGGAAAAACTTATAACTTGATAGTTCCAGAACCGGCCGTTTACGTAGTTCAGAAAATTCTCACAAATCCTATGCGAAACCCTCCCGAGAAGAAAGTAAAGGATATCGCGGCTGTTAAAGAATTGCTTTACCACATTCTGCAATCAGATGAACATACATCAAAACTCAAAGAGGTTTACAAAAGCCTTTCCGCAAAACAGGTGAAAACCTTGAAGCAAGTTTGCGCTGAGAATGAGATAGAAGCGTTTGTGGAAATGGATTTTTAACCTTTTCTCCTTGATAATCCTATCCCGTAAATCCTATGTGGCGGTCAGCGTTGTTGAGGCGCTCGTTTATGCACATCTCTTGAAGTTCGTCAAAATTGGGTCGGCGGCCGGTCAGGACTTCGTCCATCGTGACTTTGCGGACA
>CACYCX010000246.1 GCA_902772975.1 uncultured Spirochaetaceae bacterium | reverse complement strand
GTTCCTGGATGGTCAAGAATGAAAAGGGCTTGCCAGTGACTGATAAAATTGAATATATTATGTATGATTTGACTCAGTTTTCGATATCGAAGGATAAGATCCGGACAGATGAAGAGCGTTGGCTATATCTGTTAAAAACAGCAGGGATCTCCGACAATCTTCCTGATTTCAATGACCGAATAATCGCAAATGCAATCAAACGTCTTTTAGTTAAAACCGCATCGGAAAAACGCCTCAGGGAACAGGCTAGGAATATGGTAATGACAGAAGAAGAACTCGACTATCTCGCCTCGATAAAAGTCCGTGCCGAAGAAAAAGGAAAAGCTGAAGGTCCAGAAAAAGGCTCAACTCAAACTTTAGCAGATAGTGAAGCTGTTTTGCGGAAAAAAGGTTTACCGGAATCACTGATTGCAGAGATTCAATCAGAACTAGAAAAACTTTGGCAGAGTCGCCTTACGAAGAAGTAGTGGTCACTTTTGGGGCTGAAATTTTTTTGAAAATATTGGATAAAAAAGGAGGACGACACTTGCGTGCCGCCCTAAATGTTTTCACAACGGAATAATCCTTATTGTGAATTGCTTTCAGATTATGCAAATAATATAGTTAAAGTTTTTTGATTTGCGACAATTTTTTTATGAAAAAATGAAAATAGTCAAAAATTTTTGCAAATGTCACAATGTGACATTGTGAAAATCTATATTTATAAATTTATACTGTTTCTTTGTTCTATCTGAATTTGCCGTTTTTGCTGAAATTTTGCGGTTTTTCTGCCTTTTTTGCTCAAAAAAAGTTACTTTAATAGCTGAAAAATTTTCGAAAAAGGTTTATTCATGAAAAAGATTCTTGGTTTGGATTTGGGTACCAATTCGATTGGTTGGGCCGTGGTGAATGCGGAAGAGCAAATTCGCGAAGATGGCTCAACTTATTTAAAGCCCAATGGTATATCTGCTGCTGGTAGTCGCATTATTCCGATGTCTGCTGATATTCTTGGTAATTTTGAAAAAGGCAACCCTATTTCTCAAACAGCCGAACGTACTCGAATGAGGATGGCTCGTCGTTTGCACGAACGCGCCATACTTCGTCGAGAAAGACTTCTTCGAGTTTTAAATCTTATGGGGTTTCTACCAAAGCATTATTCAGTTAAAATTGATCGCTATGGTAAGTTTACTGATGATAGTGAGCCCAAATTGGCTTGGTATAGAAATTTAGATGGAAAATTTGAATTCGTCTTCCAAGAAGCGTTTAACGAAATGCTAGAGGATTTTAAGAAAAATCAACCAGAATTAGTTTCTGTTGATGAAAATGGGAAACAGCGAAAGATTCCCTATGATTGGACTATCTACTATCTTCGTAAAAAAGCTCTTGAAAAACCAATCACAAAAGAAGAACTATCTTGGTTACTGCTTCAATTCAATCAAAAACGCGGGTATTATCAATTAAGAGGTGAAGAAGAGGAAGAAAAAAAAGACAAACAGATTGAATATCGCGCTCTTAAGGTGGTAAAAGTTGAAGCTACTAATGAAAAGAAAGGCGATGAAACCTGGTATAATGTTTATCTTGAAGACGACATGGTTTATCGTCGTACAAGCAAGGTCCCACTGGACTGGGAAGGGAAAATTAAGGAATTCATTATAACAACTGAATTAGAAAGTGATGGCAAAACACCAAAAAAGGGTAAAGATGGAAAAATTAGGCGTTCCTTCCGCGCACCCAAAGAAGATGATTGGACTTTACTAAAAAAGAAAACGGAAGTTGATATCGAGAAAAGTACGGAAACCGTTGGAAGCTACATTTATGATTCGTTGTTAAATAATCCCAAGCAAAAAATTATTGGGAAACTAGTTCGTACTGTTGAACGAAAATTTTATAAAGAAGAATTGACGAAAATTCTTCGGAAACAAGTTGAGTTTATTCCAGAATTTCAGAATGAAAATCTATACAAGAAGTGTATTGAAAAACTTTATCCAATTAATGAAGCCCACAGAAATAATATTGCAAAACCTGATTTTGCAAACCTCTTTATTAATGATATCTTATTCTATCAGCGTCCATTAAAAAGTAAGAAGTCGCAGATTGATAATTGTCCTTACGAAAGCCATGTTTATATCTATAAGAATCAAGAAAAAAATATTGAAGAAAAGAGAAGTGCTCCTGTAAAATGTATTGCGAAATCAAACCCCTTGTTCCAAGAATTTAGACTTTGGCAGTTCGTCCAAAATCTCAGAATTTATCAACGTGAAAAAGAAGTTGATGGAAAACTCTTGACGGATGTTGATATTACGAGAGAATGTTTGAAATCAGAGGACGATTATGAAAAAATCTTTGATTGGTTAAATAATAGAGAATTTATCAATCAAGAAGAATTGTTAAAGCATCTTTTTAACACTAAAAAAACTAAAAATAAAGATATTCCTTATCGTTGGAATTATGTGGAAGACAAGGAATATCCATGCAACGAAACACGAGCTACAATCCTTGCCTGCTTAAAAAAATGTGAAATCAGCGAGGACATCTTAACACACGATGTGGAAATGTCCCTATGGCATCTTTTGTATTCTATTGAAGACAAAAAGGAAATTGAGCTGGCTTTAAAAACATTTGCTAGCAAACATGCACTAAATGAAAAATTTGTTGAAGTCTTTAAGAAAATAAAACCCTTTCCTAAAGATTATGGCTCATATTCAGAAAAAGCAATTAAAAAACTACTTGCTTTAATGCGAATGGGGAAATATTGGAAAGAAGAGAATATTGACGAATATACAAGGAATCGTATTGATAAAATCATCAACGCAGAATACGACAAAAGAATAAGTTTGCGCACTCGTGACCAAGTTAAATTATTTGAAGAGAAAAAATCAAAAGAATTTAATGAGGAATACCATCTTGATTGTATCAACAAATTTAAAAATCTACCTTTATCGTTAGCATGCTATATTGTTTATAACAGGTTCTCAGAAGCAAAAGAAAATGAAAAGTGGGAATCTCCTGAATTTATCGACAACTATTTGAAAAAATTCAAGCAGCATTCTTTACGCAATCCTATTGTTGAACAAGTTGTTACGGAAACATTGCGTACTGTTCGCGATATTTGGAAACAAGAAGGACAAATTGATGAAATTCATTTGGAACTTGGACGAGATTTAAAGAATCCTGCGGACAAACGTAAGAAAATATCCGAAAATATTTTGAAGAACGAAAATACGAATCTTCGAATCAAAGCTATGTTAATGGAATTCATGAATCCAAGTATGGGTATTGAAAATGTTCGTCCGTATTCACCAAGCCAGCAGGACATTTTGCGTATTTATGAAGAAAATGCTCTTGACAATCTAACTAAGGAAGACAAGGACTTCGACTTTATTTCAAAAATTTCTAAACAGGCTCAGCCATCAAAATCAGATATTGTCCGTTACAAATGTTGGCTTGAGCAAAGGTACCGTTCCCCCTACACGGGTAAAACAATCTCTCTTTCCAAGCTATTTACTTCAGCTTACGAAATAGAGCATATTATTCCACAATCACGTTATTTTGACGATTCTTTTAGCAATAAGGTCATTTGCGAAGCCGAAGTCAATAAACTTAAGGACCGTCAATTGGGATATGAGTTCATAGCGGAACATCATGGAGAGAAAGTTCAACTAAGCCAAGGTGAAGTCGTTGAAATATTTTCTGTTGACGCC
>CACYCX010000245.1 GCA_902772975.1 uncultured Spirochaetaceae bacterium | reverse complement strand
TGTATGGCGATCGAGGCGGACTCCAAGAGTTTTTATTCCCCGGATTAAAAGGAATGAATCAAACGGACCTAAAACTCCACCTGTAGCGTTCTGGATAAAGGCAAGGCGCTCAGCAAGCTCCTTATCATGAACAACGGCAAGTCCTGCAACAACATCGCTGTGTCCGCCGAGATATTTTGTTGCGCTGTGAACGACAATATCAATTCCGCTTTCTATCGGGCGCTGAAGATACGGCGTCATGAATGTGTTGTCTACGATAGAAAGTATTCCGTGTTTTTTTGCAATATCAGCAATTCCTGCCAAGTCTGTAATTGTAAGAAGCGGATTTGCCGGAGTTTCCACCAGGATTGCCTTTACGTCAGAAGTGATTTTTGAATCAAGAGATTTTAAATCAGTCGTATCTTCGATGGAATAAGTGATCTTGAAATTCTTAAAGATTTTATCAAGGACGCGGAATGTTCCACCATAAACATTACTTGAAATGATAATGCGGTCGCCGCTTTTAAAAAGCGTAAGGACTGCGGTAAGGGCTGCCATTCCTGAACCGAATGCAAAGCCGTGTGTTCCGCCTTCCAGTTCCGCAATTAATGCTTCAAGGGCGGCGCGGGTAGGGTTTCCTGTTCTTGAATATTCCCAGCCTTTGTTCTGCCCGATGCCCTGCTGCTCATATGTTGAAGTCTGATAAATCGGAACATTTACGGCGCCTGTTGTTTCGTCTCCGTAAATTCCACCATGAATTACTGCTGATTCAATTGACCTGTAATTTTTTCCACTCATATATTTGCTCCCTGGTTATTACCTACTAAACCTATAGGAATAATATATAACCTAAAAGCCTATAAAGTCAATAGGTAAAAGCAAATATTTTGGCGTTTTCAGAGTTTAATTTATCTTTTTTCCTGAAAAAATAATTTTATTTCTTTCTTTAATAACTTTGCGTTCAAAAATTGTACGGCTTTAATTCCGGCTTTTTTTGCGCCTTCAACATTCAAAAGCTTGTCGTCTGTAAAAAAGGCATCGCAGGCAGCGTAACCTTCTGACATCAGAATATATTCCCAGAATTTTGGATCGGGTTTTTCAAGTCCCATATGATGAGAAGTATATGTTTCGTCGAAAATTGCGTAATCATTTCGCGTAAGGTGATTCTGGTAATGATTTTCGATTGTGTTTGTTCCGCAGATAACCCGGTGATTTTTTCGAAGCTTAAGTACGAGTTGCTTTACAGCCGGATCCATTTGTGGATGGAAAAAATAGTTCCACAAATCTGATTCAATTTTTATTCCGGTAGCTTTTTCAAAATTATTCCAGAAATCTTTTGTTGAAATTTCGCCTTTTGTAAGACGCGAAAAATCATTTTGTGTCATGGAAACAAATTCTTCTTTTGGAAGACCAAGTAGCTTTGCAATTTCAATCTCAGCATGCGAGGTCGTAGTTACAACTCCGCCCATATCAAAAATAAACAGCATGGCTTAGTATATAGAATATATTGGAATTTATCCATAAAACTGATATCATAACAGAACATTTTTTTATCAGGAATTGGGGTAATTATGAATTCTTTTCCACGCGTGTTTTTGAAAAAAGGTGAGGAAGCTGAAATACAGCAGGGCTTTTTGTGGGCTTTTGACAACGAAATTGAGCGGGTAAAATATCAGGCAGAAAATTCAAAATGGCTGGATGCTCCTTTAGATAAGTGTGAGGTTGAAGACGGAAGCTTGATAGAACTCTTCACCGCAGCAGGTGGATTTCTTGGTAGTGGAATAATAAATAAAAAATCAAAAATTACTGTCCGGCTTATATCTTCAGAACATGCCGATAAAATTTCAGAAGATTTTTCTTCGTTTATTTTTAAGCGGATTCGTGATGCGTCAAATATCAGGCGCCTTAATTTTAAGGATGATGATTCGTACCGCCTGATTTTTGGAGAAGCTGACTTAATTCCCGGGTTTATCTGCGACAGATTTTGTGATGAAAAAAAACATGTTTATCTTGTGGTTCAGTTTCTTTCGCTTTCATGTGATAAATTCAGAAAAGAAATTATTTCCGCGCTTGAAAAAGTTTGTGAGCCATATGGGATTTTTGAAAGAAGCGATGCAGATGTAAGAAACAAGGAAGGACTTGAGCTTAAAAGCGGCTGGATAGGAAAAGCACGGGAAAGCAGGATTGTAATCGTAGAAAATGGAATTAAAATTTTAGTTGATATTGAAAACGGACAGAAGACCGGATATTTCCTTGACCAGAAATTCAACCGCATGGCATTGCGCTCTTATTGCCGCGGTAAAACAGTTCTTGATGCTTTTACCCATACAGGCGCATTCGGGCTTAATGCATTTATGGCAGGCGCAAAGAGTGTCGTAAGCGTAGATATTTCGCCGGAAGCTGTAGATACTGTAAATGAGAATATTAAGCTGAATAAGGCGGAAGGCGTCATGCAGGCGGAATGTGCCGATGTATTTGATTTGTTAAAAAAATACGAGGATGAAAAACGAAAGTTTGATGTCATTGTGCTTGATCCGCCTGCCTTTACGAAAAGCGCAAAGATGATAAAAAAAGCTTACGGCGGATACAAGGAAATCAACCTCAGGGCAATGCGCCTTTTAAATGAAGGCGGAATTCTTGTTACATGTTCCTGCTCGCATTTTTTCGATTCGAATACTTTTTATTCGATGCTTACTCATGCAGCCTGCGACAGTCACAAAAAGGTTCAGATTCTTGAAAAACGCGGCGCTTCTCCTGATCATCCTGTGCTGCTCGGATATCCAAAGTCCGAGTATCTTAAATGCGCTGTAGTGCGGGTGTTTTGATTGAGCTATAATTGCATTGTCCTTTTAGGACCGACAGCTGTAGGAAAAACTTCTCTTGGAGTAAGGCTTGCCGACAGGCTGAATACTCATATAATTTCTGCTGATTCCCGTCAGGTCTATCGCGGACTTGATTTAGGCTCAGGAAAAGATATAGGCGAATACGAATTCAACGGAAAGCAAATTCCGTATCATCTGATTGATGTAACAGATTTGTCATGTGAGTATAATGTCTTTTGCTATCAGAAGGATTTTTACAAAGTTTTTTCTGAGCTTTCAGAAAATAATATTGTTCCGGTTGTAGTTGGCGGAACGGGAATGTATGTTGATGCAGTAATACGGGGCTATGAAATGCCTGATGTTCCCGAAAATAAAGAGCTTAGAAATGAACTTGAAAAAAAATCACTTGAGCAGCTGGGAGAAATTTTACTTTCTCTAAAACCTGCGCTTCATAATAAATCTGATTTACTGATTCGCGACAGGGTAGTGCGTGCAATAGAAATTGCAATGTTTATGAAAAGCCCTGAATATGAAAAGAAGAAAGCTGAATTAAATATGCGGCCTGATATAAGGCCTGTAGTAATCGGAACGACAATCGAGCGTACTTTGCTGCGGCAGAATATTAAAAAGCGCCTTGATGAGCGTTTTAAGCTTGGAATGATTGAAGAAGTTGAAGGACTTCATAAAAACGGAGCTGACTGGGAAAGGCTTGAAAGACTTGGCCTTGAATATCGTTTTATCTCTGAATACCTTGAAGGAAAAATTCCCTCAAAGGAAGAACTTTCTGAAAAGCTTTATACTGCAATCTGTCAGTTTGCAAAGCGGCAGGAAACATGGTTCCGAGGAATGGAGAAAAAGGGAGTCGTAATAAACTGGCTTCCTAAAACTCCTGATATTGAAGAAAGACTTTGTGCCGCCCTAAAAATATTAGAGGAGCACAAAGCGTAAAGATTTATGCCGTTACGGCCATCTTTTCTGTTTCTTCAATCTTTGTAAGGTAACCGGTGCGGATGCAGCTGTCGAAAAGACTTTTGCTGATGTAGTCAGTCTTTACTTCATCATAACCGTCACGGTCGCGTACAATGCGTACAACATAACCGTCTTCAACCTCGCGGACGATTTCCATATAGTCAGTTGTTTTTCCGATGCTCTTTAAAGTATAAGTTCCCATTTTTATTCACCTCATTGAAAAAATTCGGGTTGCTAATAAATAGCCCTTACAGTATTATTTTCGGTATAACAGAAATTTAATTTAGTATTTTTTAAAATTATTTCTGCAAAGGTTTTGATGGAAGAAGCTATTGTTTTTTGCGATTCACATATTCACATCGTTCAGGCCGAAAAGCATACCGGAAGTGATGATTTAAATTTTGCAGGTTTTGCCTGCTGTTCGGCACATGAAGAAACTGAATTTTACCGCATGGAACAATTATGCCGCTCCCTGCCTGATTCCAAAAAGCGCGTCCTGTGCTTCGGCCTTCATCCGCAGAATCCCGATATTAAAAACGCCGCATTCTTAGAACGCGTTGCAG
>CACYCX010000244.1 GCA_902772975.1 uncultured Spirochaetaceae bacterium | reverse complement strand
TGACGGCATAGAATGTGGAGAAAACTATCACGACAATTATGAGGGTGAGCTTGATCCAAAAGAGTTCCCGGCCTTGTGCTATACGCGTGACCTTAAAGACTGGCATGACTTTATCCGCCGAACCCCGGAGGAATATGCGGCCTGGGTTGCAGCGTCAAAAAAGGAATGCGAAATAATTGAACTGAGGATGCTCGAAAAAATGGAGACGGGTGGCCGCAAGGTGTTTGTTGACACTAACATCTGTCCTGCAACTCTTCATAAAATCACAGACACAAAGCACGTTATGGTAATGCTTTCTCCACCGCAGATGTCTATAAACAGATTCTTTGACCGCCCGGACAAGGAAAAGCAGTTTTTATATCAGCTGATGATGGAAGAACCGGATCCTCAGGCAGCGCTGGATAATTACCGCAAGGGTCTTGAACTTATCTGCTCCCAGGAAAGCTATGACGAATATTTGAACTGTGGCTTTGAAATAAACATCCGCGATGACAAGCTTGGACTTGAAGGCACTATGGCGCTGATAGAAAAAAAGTTTGGGCTGTGTGAATAAAGAAGCAGGGGAGAGCAGGAGAGTACTGGAGAGTCGTGATGAATAAACTTGTACTTGAAGCAAATGAATTATTGAAGCATGGTGGATTTGATTACGCATTTTGTGGTGGCCAGGCGCTTGATATGTTTCTGGGTTATGAAAGCCGCGTACATGGTGACATAGATATCTGTGCTTTCTGGGAAGACAGGGATAAAATAATTGAGTACATGCTGTCTCAGGACTATAAGGTTTTCGAAATGCTTGGTGGTGGTAGGGCTCATCCAATTACTGGAACAACCGGGCTGATGCAGCTGAAGAAAAATATTTTCTGCTGTCTGGAAGGCTGTCCGCTTGTAAAAACTTATCCGATAGAAGAAGACGGAAATTGCTGGATGGAGTTTTTTCATGTCGGGCAAAGCCGATTGGATTACATCGAATTTCTTTTTAATGATAAAACCGCGGATGCCTTTGAGTATTCTCGCAATAGTGAAATCAAACTTGAACTTGCGAAGACAATTTTGTTTTCAGAGGGAATTCCTTATTTGTCGCCAGAAATGATTTTGCTTTACAAATCAACAGATACAGACCGCGAAGGCTATCAGCAGGATTTTGAATTGGCTTATAAAGCGATGAATGATTCACAAAAACTGTGGCTTCAGAATGCCTTGCGCCGTGAATATCCTGATGGTCACAAATGGCTTGATGCGGGAGCACTTTCTTAATTATCATATTTAATTAGGAAAAATAGAACAATGAAATATAATCAAAAAATAATTCTGAAAAATGGAAAAGAAACTCTTCTTAGAAATGGTGACGCTGGCGATGGAAAAGAAGTTTTTGAGATTTTTAACCTAACCCATGAAGAAACAGATTTTCTGCTTTCCTATGCCGATGAAAACAGTTATGACGCCGAACAGGAAGCAGCTTTTCAGGAAAAAAAAACAAAGAGTGATAACGAAATAGAAATTGTTGCGCTTGTAGATGGAAAGATTGTAGGCTTAGCAGGCATTGAAAAGGTGGGCACAAAATATAAACTTCGCCATCGTGCTGAATTTGGAATAAGCATACTAAAGGAATATTGGGGACTTGGATTGGGAAAGGCGTTAACTTCTGCATGTATTCAATGTGCTAAAAACGCCGGTTATATTCAACTGGAACTGGATGTTGTAGCTGATAATGTGCGCGCAATCAATTTGTATAAAAGTTTGGGATTTACAGAATTTGGCCGAAACCCAAAAGGCTTTAATTCCAGATTCTGCGGTTTCCAGGAGCTTGTTTACATGCGGCTTGAATTATAGATGAAATTATGACTGAAACCGAACTACCGTTTAAGCACGCTTGCTTATTTCATATAACCGATAGATTTTTCTGTAAAAGCTTCCGGTAAACAGGAACTTGAAAAATCCTCTATCAAAAGATGGCAGTTCGTTCACAAGGTTTTCTGGCGTCAACGAATGCTCTGCTTCAAACTTGAGTTGTGTTCCTTCAATCACCAAATTAATATCATCAATTCCCCAGACTGTCGTTACGCCAACATCATTAATCGGATTTTTATATTTACTGGCCTTTGCTCCAAAAACGGTATAAACATCCAGAAGCATATGAACCTGCGGGTACTTTTTGTCGAGCGCACTGACAAAAGCATTCAGTTCTTCGTTGCGAAGGTACATGCTTATTCCTTCAAAAACAACAATTACTGTT
>CACYCX010000243.1 GCA_902772975.1 uncultured Spirochaetaceae bacterium | reverse complement strand
GTGCTGCAATGTTTCCTGAAAGTGCATCTTTTACCCAGAGAGGAATTTCAGAAAGTGTCTCTGAGTTTTTCCATGTAATTATTTTTTCTGATTCAGCAGGCGGTACAGCCTTTGTAATTTCCGAAGGAGTTGAAGCACATCCAGACAGTATAAATGATGATATGAATAAAGCTGCTGTTTTTGTAATTTTCATTTTTACCTCCGGTATACTTAATTAATAATTTAAGGATATAACGATTCATTTGAGGTTTCAAGTGTCATTTTAGCGCACAGCAGGTCGGGTGCATTCCTCGACGTTTTTGAAACACATTCCGCGACCGAAAGCCGTTTTTTATACTAAATGATTTTTTGCGCACAGCAGGTCGGGCGCATTTCACTGTGAGTAAGCGTGGTAAAATCGCACGTATCTGGTCTCCGCGCATCTGATGAATTCCTGCTGATTTTGCTGTACAATATCTGCATGGCGCTAGAAGAAGAATTCTGGAAAAAAAAGAAACTTGAACAAATGAATCAGGAAGAGTGGGAAGCTTTATGCGACGGCTGCGGACTCTGCTGCTTTAGAAAATTCATAACGGGCCGCAAAAAAAATACAAGGATTCACTTTACGCGCATTGCCTGCGATTTTCTGGATTTAAAAACGTTCAGGTGCACTGAATACGAAAACCGATTTAAGTTATGTAAAGGATGTACAAGGCTTACAAAAAAGAATGTAACTGAATTTTCGTGGCTTCCTCAAACCTGTGCTTACCGGCTTCTTTATGAAAATAAAAATCTTCCCGAGTGGCATCCGCTTGTTTCAAAAAAGAACGGCTCCGTAAAAGAATCTGGCATTCTCATAAAAAATGCAGTTCACGAAAAAGACGCAGCCGACTGGGAAGATTACGAAATTAAATAGACTTTAGTTTTCTGTTTATAACAAGGAACATAATTACTGCCATTGTTACTGAAACATAATCTGCAATAGGCTGCGCGTAAATAAGTCCCTGAAGTCCGAACAGAGAATTCAATATGAATACCATCGGCATAAAAATAAATCCCTGACGGCTTATTGCAAGGGTAAGCGAAGGAATTGCTTTTCCCATTGCCTGGAACGTAAAGTTAAACACAAAGAGAACTCCGAGTACCGGGCTTGCAATCATAAGAGCGCGTAAAATCATTGCACTTGCTTCAATTACCTGCGGATTGTCTTTCATAAAGATGCTTACGATTGGTGTTGTAAAGAGGAAGTAAACGGCAAAAAGAACGAGACCTGCAATAATGTTAAGGAGAAGGGCAAACTTCATTGCGCTTTTCATTCTGCTGAAATTCTTTGCTCCGTAATTGTATCCTATAAGCGGCTGAACTCCCATTGCAATTCCCATCTGTACAAAAACTACGAGCATGTTTGCCTTCATTGCAATTCCCATTCCGGCAACCGGAATGTCACCGTAAGTTACGAGCTTCGTATTCATTATGATGTTGCTGAGGCTCATGAGAATGTTTGTAATTGAAGCCGGAAGTCCGATTGTAAGAACTCCAAAAAGTATTCCTTCTGAAACGCGGAAATTTTTTATGTGAAGAGAAAGAACTGAATCCTTTGAAACTGAATGAATTACGTAAATGATTATTGAAACAAGGTTTCCGATCAGCGTAGCTATTGCGGCTCCTGCAACTCCCATTCCCAAAAATGAAGGAAGAATAAAAACCGGATCAAGAATTATGTTTGCAATTGTTCCTGACATCATTCCGAACATTGCACTTTTTGCAGAACCTTCACCGCGGAGAAGATTTGAAAATGCACAGCTTATTACGATAAGCGGACCGCCGTAAGCAATTACGGTTAAGTATTCCCGTGCAAAGCCGAACGTGTTTTCTGAAGTGCCAACTGATTCAAGAATAGGCTTCATGAATGCGAGCATGAGAATTCCGCCGAGAGTTCCTGCAACTATTCCGCCATAAAAACAAAAAGAAGAAATATGCTTTACTTTATCAACCTGTTTTTCGCCGAGTGCGCGGCTTAAAAAAAAAAAAAAAAAAAAAAAAAAAATATTTCCGATTGCCATAAAAAAAAGAAAAACCGGAGTTGCAACGCTTACTGCTGCAACCTGATTTTCGTCACCAATCTGTCCTACAAAGAAAGTGTCAACCATGTTGTAAAGAACTGCAACAATCATGCTGAGAACTGTAGGAAGTGCGAGTTTTGCTACTGCCTTTGGGATAGGATCTTTTTCAAAAACACTGGAGTTCTTAATCATGAGAAAAAGTTTATCGATTGAGGAATTAAATGTCAAACAGCGCGCGCCAGAAGAGTGCTGCATTTTCAGGTAAACAGCACGCACAGTTTTAGCGTGCGCCGGGGCGCGCCTCCGGCACTTTACAAAAGCGCCGCAACTTTAGCGCTGGATGCGGCCTGTTGCGTTTCCGTGTGCAAGCGAAGAAACTTCTGCTTCACTTACAAGGTTAACGTCTCCGATTATAGAATGCTTTAATGCTGATGCCGCGGTTGCCCATTCAACTGCATCCTTTGTATTCATTCCTTTTAAGAGCGAATGAATGAGTCCTGCTGAAAACGAATCTCCTCCGCCGAGTCTGTCAACTACATAAAGTTCGTAACTTCTGCTGAAGGCAAAATCGTTCTGGTCAGAATAAAGAAGTGCCTGCCATGTGTTACGGTTTGCATCATGCGAAGAACGGAGCGTTACTGCAACTTTTTTAAAACCAAACTTTTCTTTAAGAGCCTTTGCAACGTAAAGGTATCCGTCGTTGTTGAGGTTTCCCGTTTCCGTGTCCGAGCCTTCGCTTTTTATACCGAATACATCGTAGGCGTCTTCTTCATTTGAAATACATACATCAACATTACGGCAAAGTTCAGAAAGAACTTCACCTGCTTTTTCACGGCTCCATAGTTTAGATCTGTAGTTTATGTCAAATGAAACGGGAATATTATTTTTCTTTGCTTCAGAAACTGCATCTTTACATGCCTGAATCATGTTGTCGCCAAGAGCCGGTGTAATTCCTGAAAGATGAAGCCACGAAGCTCCGGCAAGAATTTTCTTCCAGTCAAATTCATCAGGCATTGCAGTTTGAATTGAAGAACCTTTTCTGTCGTAAATACATTTTGAAGGACGCTGTGAAGCTCCGCGTTCATTAAAATAAATGCCGAGCCTTTCTCCTCCGCGCAGAATAAAAGAAGTGTTTACGCCGTAACGCCTTAATGAATTAAGGGCAGCCTGTCCTATTTCGTGAGAAGGAAGTTTTGAAACATAGCATGAATCATGCCCGAAGTTTGCAAGCGAAACTGCAACGTTTGCTTCACTTCCTCCAAAAGTAGTAGTCATTGTATCAGCCTGAACAAAGCGGTAATAATCCGCCGGCTGAATGCGCATCATAAGTTCTCCGAATGTAACAACCTTTGCCATAATGAGTCAATTTTACCACATTTTTCAGTATATGTCATTCAGAAGAATTCATAAGAAATTTATGGATAAATTCTGCTTAATTCATTAAAATAAGAGTATTATGGAAAACACAAAACGTACAGTTACATGCGGACAGTTGCGTGCCG
>CACYCX010000242.1 GCA_902772975.1 uncultured Spirochaetaceae bacterium | reverse complement strand
TCTGCCCCGTCAGGAAGGTTAGGCGTAAGTCCCGGCTGTGACCAGTCATTATTCTGTCCTGCCGAAAGCTTCTGCATCGCGCCGTTTGCGATATCGTACCATGCCTTCCATGCAACGGCTCCGTGCGGATCGATGATGTAGCCGGTCTTGTCGTTGCATTCGCGTACGGCCTTGATTATTCCGTCGTTATCAAGCCAGTATGAGGCAAAAAGTGAGCGTACCTGATCAAGTGAATACATATGCTTGATGCGCTCGTAGTTACTCGGAGCGCCTACATCCATAGCGTTGGCATATGTCTCTACTGAAGGGCGCGCATTGTAGTCGCCTGTAGCAATCCAGTCCGGGATAGTGCGGTTTGAGTTTGTTGCAGCAACAAAGCCCTTTATCGGCGCGCCCATTTCGCGTGCAATTAAGCCGCTCGTAAGGTTTCCGAAGTTTCCTGACGGAACGACCATAATGATGTCGCTGTCCTCAAAGCGGCCGTTTACAGAAGAGCGGCACTTTGCTACGAGCGAGGCATACATATAATAGAAGCCTTGTGGAAGAAGGCGCGCGATGTTGATTGAGTTTGCAGAAGAAAGTCGGAATTTACTGCGCAAATCCTTATCGGTAAAGGCCGTCTTTACCATTTTCTGGCAGTCGTCGAATGTTCCCTTAACCTTGAGCGCGCGTACGTTTCCTGTAAATGTAGAAAGCTGCTTTTCCTGAAGCGGACTGATTTTGCCGTCCGGGTAAAGGATTGTAACATCAAGCCCTTCAACTCCATGGAAGGCGCTTCCTACTGCGCTTCCTGTATCACCAGATGTTGCGACGAGAATATGGAGCTTGCCGTCTTCTCCGCGGTTGAAATATGACATGACGCGAGCCATAAAGCGCGCGCCGAAATCTTTAAATGCACATGTCGGACCATGACTTAATTCAAGGACATAGCTTACAGGGTCAATCTGAACGAGCTTTGCAGGAAACGGATAGGCGTCTTCTATAATAGACTGAAGGTCCGTATCCGGAATTTCGCCTTCTGCATAAGGTTTAGCCATCTGAAAAGCGATGTTGCGGAAAGAAGGCTCGCTTATCGTCTCCGTAATTGAAGCGTCAAGCTTAGGAAATGAAACAGGAATGTAAAGTCCGCCGGTCGCAGAGTTCATTCCGTTCATTACAGCTGTTCTGAAGTTTGTCTTAACCGAACTGTCCCTTGTGTCTGTATAAATCATTTTCTTGTCCTTTATATGTTTTTTACTTCCTTAGAAAGAATAGAGAAGCTCCTGCCTGAATATTTTTGCAAGATCTTCCTGTGCTTTTTTAAGAAGTGCCCACTGATTTTTATCTGTAACCGTAACTGATTTTTTTATATCAAGAATAACTTCGCCGTCCGTCATGCGGATGCAGCCGAGAGTTCCGTTAAGGGTAAGGGTAAATGTTCCGTCATCATTCTGCTTAATCTGGGAATCGTATTTTACCTTTCCATACACAACATATGCAAAATATCCGCTTGAGCCGACAAGATTTTTTGCATCGCGCCAGATAAGGGCAGGATCTTCCTTGTCAACTGAATTATGGAAATCTGCGTTCTGGCTTGAAGTAAGCTTTGCCCTCCAGAGCTCTCCGACTAAGTCACTTGAAGAAGAAAGTGCACTTCCTAAAACCATCTTATCGTTCTGGTTATAATCTACGACCGCAACAAGAATGCCTGTGCGTGCCCCTAAATTTGTGCGTACCTTATATGGTGCTGAAACTGAAGCATTTGCGCAGAGTTTCTGGATTTCGGGATTTGCTGAATCTGTTGAAGGGTAGAATGTAACCTCTGAATTTGCAGTGAATTCCGGAACGGGAGCCTCAAATACTGCCTCGCCGTTTTCGTCAGTCGTAATTTTTTGTGTTGCAAAAGTGATTGCTTTCCCGTCGCGTGAAGCAGGATAGTCAACTGAAATAGTAAAGCCTGCGTAGGAATTCCCGTCTACGCTCGAAGCCTTGATTTTATATGAAGAGGAAAAAGGCTTTCCCTTAACGGTTTCAGCCGGGGAAGAAATTACAGAAAGCTCGATTTTTTCAAGTACTTTTTTTGATACCGAACCTTCGTCGCTTCTTGTTGTTTTTGTATGTTTTTCTGTTTTTGTCTGGGGTTCTGCTTCCTGATTAGTTGACTCGCATGATGTAAGGGAGAAAAGAAATAGTCCTGCTGTAAGGAGAAGGGCGCCCTGCACAATTTTTTTCATGATATAACACCTT
>CACYCX010000241.1 GCA_902772975.1 uncultured Spirochaetaceae bacterium | reverse complement strand
AAGAATCGGTTCGATTACAGGTAACCAGAACTGGTACGATGACATGATTGCTACATCAAATCAGGGCGTGGATTTTTATTATACTGTTTTTGCAAAATCACATTCTGGCGCAACTGCCGTATGCAGTCCGGTAGCTTACGGCTATGCACTTAAAGGCGGCGCTCCGCAAATCGTTTCTGAAGTCAAAATTGTTGATGGCAAGGGCCGCGGTGATACAGGGCTTAGTGATAAGGGCGGCATTTCGATTTCGTGGAAAGGAGTTTCGGGAGCAAAGATTACATATAATGTATTCCGTTCAAGCTCAAACGATTCTACCATGCGCAATGTAGGAACTACGGCAAGCACAAACTTTACTGATAAAGGTGATAAGGATCCGAGCTGTGCGCTTTCCGAAAACGAATATTATTACTATCAGATTCAGGCAGTTGATACAGGAACTGACGAAAGCGGTGCCGAAGTAAAGGTAAAAGGTCCTATGTCAAAATCTTCTGCAAAAGACGAAAATGCCGCCGCAGAAGGTTATCTTGTAAGTGCTCCGTCTGATGTAATCATCAAAAAAGATTCAAATGATTCAAGTAAATGTGTGTTCAGTTTTACGCCTGCACTCGGAACACAGGGATGTCCTGTTGATCCGGTGATAAAAGACTACAAGGAATTTGACTATGTAGTTTACGGAAGCGACACGCAGACTGGAACTTTTGCAGAAATTACGACGTTCTCACCTTTGTCCGGAACTCATTCAACTGACGGCTATTACGAGGACTTTAGGGCAGACGCAAAGAAGTTCTATAAGATTCGTACAAAAGTAAAGGGTGCGGATGTTTACAGTAATTATACGGCTCTTCTGGCGCCTGTTCCGCTTCCTGTTAAAGTATTTACGCCATCGCAGCATGCTTACATTGCAGAAGCTACTGATAGTGACAGCAGGGCAAACGAAAACGGAGTTCACGCAGTTCAAATTACATGGGATGCTCCTGAAGGCGGTGCGGACGGATATTTTGTTTATCGTTCTACAAAGCCTACGAGTATCGGTTCAAAGGTCGATTCTGAGCCATGCACGGCTCTTTCATATATCGACTATAACGAAAACGCAAAGCCGGGTCTGATTTACTATTACCGCGTTCAGTCAGTAAATATCTTAAAGGCTGGCGATAAAGTTTCAGAAGTTGCTCCTAAAAAAGGCTGGGGTGCGCTTACTGCCGAACAGTACATGAAGGAACTTAACAAGACAATCATGAGTTCACAGAAAAAACTTACGCTCATGCATAAGGCCGATAACCTTGCAAAGCTTGGAAGCGAAAGCGTAAATGGAAGTATTCATGGAAGTCTTTCTTACAATGCTTCTGTTTCGGGAACAAGCGGCGTTGTCGTAATGCATTATTCAGATTATGCAGATTTCTATATTCAGAATGATAAGGATCTCGGAGAATATTTTACCCTTAACGGAAATACAGATACGAATGCCAACATGAGTTCAAACGGAAAAATGAGTGGAACTGTAGATTGTACCGGAATGTATCCTGGAAGCGTCGGATATGGCGGAATTCAGATTAAAGGTGGTGCTGCCGGTGGCGGTACTTATGATATAAAGCGGGAAGGCTTCCCTGCAAGAAGTGTAAGCTGGACTGTAGCGGAGGATTAAAAATATGAAATTTCAGAAAACAATTTATCAAAATATCGCACGGACATTACTTTGTTTAGTTGCACTCGGAGCAGTTTCGGTTCTTGCATCCTGCTATGAGCCTTCGCCTTTGTACGGAACTTTTTCGGACAATCAGGGAAACTCAATAAGCCTTATGGACGACGGAACATATTCAGCAAAGATTGTTGATTCAACCGGTGTAAAGAAAAATTATGAAGGAACTTATACTGTTCTTGAAAACATCATTACTTTTTCTACATCATCAGGCGGTTCAATCAATTCTGAATGGGATATCCGCGGCAACATGCTTTACATCACCTGGACTGATGATACAGGCGCAACTCTCAATCTTACTTTGTATAAGACTGCGTAATCGAAATCAGGAGCTTGTATGAAAAAGATAATTTCTGCAATCGCATTGCTTTCATCATTTTTCCTGCTTCCGGGTACAAGCGCAGCTTTCGCACAGCCCGCGCCTGCTTCTAACCTCGCGGCTGCAGCGTCTTCTGATGCGGACGAATCTGCGCCACCAGCTTATTATCAGGAGCAGCGCATTCCGACATACCAGGAGCTTCTGGACAGCCAGCGGCATATGGGAGTTATGTTCAACTGGGGTGCCGCCTGGGGAAATGTAACGCGCATTAAAAAGCAATCCGGGCGCTCAAATTTTGTTTGGAACGACAGCCTTTTGGGCCTGTTCTTTGAGGTTCAGAGCCATGATATGCTCCAGCCGTATAAATATGCAGGAATAAATTTTGTCGGACGCACGGCAGTTTATTATCCGTACCGTTATACTTTTAACAAGCATCCGCAGTCACCAAAGCAGACGCTTTTGTATGCGTTCGACTTTTTTACAGGCCCGCAGGTTAATTTCAGCATAATGGATGCAGTCCGCGTAAATTTTGCGCCCGGCGTGCATTGGTCATACCAGCTTTCTGATAAATGGCACTACTGGAGTCTTGGACCTGGAGTTAAAATCGATACAGAGCTTCCCGTCTCAAGCCGCTGGACGATTTTGATGGGTGGTATGTTCAGCTGGGACAATGCAAATTTAGGAACAAACGCAAGAATGCAGCCGCTCGATTTCGCCTGGGAATATCAGGCCCAGTTCGGCGCGCGCTATTCATATAATTGCCGTAATCCGTTCAGTTACATAAAGTATAAGGAGCCTAAGGGATTGCGCGCTAAAGAAAAGCTTATCATGAAGGTGTGGCCGTCTGAAAAGGCGCGCATTAAGGCAGAACGCAAGGCACGCGCCGAACAGCGCAAAACCAACCGCAGGATGCGCAGCGCAAAGTGATTTCACTTCCCAAACACACTGCAAATCTGCTTTGCGCTCGCAGTTTTGTTTTACAAAACTGCGCATGTATGGAGTAATTTCACTTCCCAAACACACGGCAAATCTGCTTTGCGCTCGCAGTTTTGTTTTACAAAACTGCGCATGCGTGGAGTAATTTCACTTCCCAAACGTACGGCAAATCTGCTTTGCGCTCGCAGTTTTGTTTTACAAAACTGCGCATGCGAAGGTGTAACAGATATGTTTGGGGCAGCGAAAGTACTTCGCAAGCGCTCGCAGTTTTGAGCTGCGCCAAATCAGCGCATGAGTTCCGGTTGGGGCTTAATTTTCTGTGTTGAAATACTTTTTGTTGTTGTCTAAGAAGGCGTAAGATGAAACTGGCTTTCCGAAAAGGTAGCCCTGGAATTTGTCCGGTTTGAGTGACGACAGAATCTTGATGTCTTCTTCTGATTCAATTCCTTCGAGGCAGACCTTCATGCCCAGATCGTGCGCCATGTTGATGATGTATTCAATTACCTTACGCTCGCTGTCGCCGTCTTTTCCGGTAACAGCCTTGTGAACGAACGAGTAGTCCAGCTTGAGCGTGTTTGCGTGCAGGTTCTGAATGTAGCGGAGGTTTGAGTATCCGGTTCCAAAATCATCGATATCGATTTTGATTTTCATCTTGTGGAATTCATCGAGTAACTTCTGAAGCTCGGAATGGTCGATGTAGCCGCTTTCTGTAATTTCAAGCGTGATGTTTTCTGGATTTACTTTTGTCTTGTCGAGGGCGCACTGAACGTCGAAAAGAATGTCGCTGCGCTCAAACTGGACGTAAGACAGATTGACGCTCATCTTGAAATTCTTGTCGTATTCGTTCCACTGGTGGCACTGTCCGAAAGTTTTCATTAAAATCCAGCGTCCGACAGGAGCAATCAGCCCGCTTTCCTCAAGAATAGGAATAACCTTATCGGCGCCAACCATTCCTAATGCAGGATCTGACCATCGTAAAAGGGCTTCCGCACCGATTACATGAACCTTGTTCAGGGTGGTGCCGCTTCCGTCAGGCGCAGTTACGCTTGTAGCATCAACGACGGGCTGATAGAACATTTCAAAGCCGCGGAAATCATTTTTAACTGATTCACGGAGCTTTTCCCTTAGTGAAAGGTTATTTATATGCTTTGAATATTCGGTTGAATTGAACAGGTAAAGGTTGTTTTTGCCGGATTTT
>CACYCX010000240.1 GCA_902772975.1 uncultured Spirochaetaceae bacterium | reverse complement strand
CATTGCGGCCATTGATTCAAAAAACGGAGGCGTTGAATGTTAAAGAAAAGAATTATCGTATGCCTTGACGTAAAGGACGGACGGACCACAAAGGGCGTTAAATTCCAGAACAACATTGACATCGGCGACCCGGTTGAAATGGCTTCAGAATATTACAGACAGGGCGTAGACGAACTTGTTTTTTACGACATCATGGCAAGCGCACGCGGACGCGGTCCGATCCTCGATTTGATTTCAAGAGTCGCAAGCCAGGTATTCATTCCGTTCTGCGTGGGCGGCGGTATCGGAACGCTAGATGATATAAGAAGCACAATCCTTGCAGGAGCGGAAAAGATAAGCCTTAATTCTCAGGCTGTAAAAAATCCCGGCCTTATAAAGGAAGGCGCTGATGTATTTGGCGCGCAGTGCATTGTACTCGGCATGGACGCCGCCCGCGATGAGTCGATGCCCAGCGGTTACCGCGTCTTTATAAACGGCGGCCGTATTGCAACTGAGCTTGATGCCAGAGAATGGGCGCAGAAGGCAGTGTCTTTAGGTGCAGGCGAAATCGTATTGAATTCAATGGACGCTGACGGAACTAAAAACGGTTACGAGCTTAACCTTACAAGAATGATTGCAGAAAGCGTGCCGGTGCCGGTTATTGCATCGGGCGGCGGCGGAACTCCAGACCATATGGCCGAGGTGCTTACAAAAGGAAAAGCGGATGCCGCGCTTATTGCAACGATGGTTCATTCGGGAAAGTACACGATTGGCTCGATTAAAAAAGAGCTTAACGAAAAGAACATTCCGGTAAGGCTTGTATAAAAGTTTTCGGAAATATAAATGCCTTTGGCAATTTACTGCCGATTGGAATTAATATACTGAATAAGTAGCGCGGCTTCTGTCGGTTTCAAAAACATCGACCGCATAGAGGTACGCGCTTTTTTTTGCTTCCTTCCATTCTGCATCAAGTCCTTCCTCAGAAAGAATACGCAGAAGATTATTGTAGATGTAAAGCGCGATACGCTCGGCGCTGGGATTCTGTTCAAAATAAGCGATGTCGTTAAGATTAGTATGATCCAGTCCGGCCAGAACTTTTTTCAATGATTTTTTTAATTGCGAAAAATCAAGCAGCATTCCGCCCTCATTTAAAAGCTCGCCGCGCACATGAACAAAAACTTTATAATTGTGTCCGTGAAGGTTCTCGCATTTTCCGTGATAATCACGCAGGAAATGAGCCGCCGCAAAATCGTCTTCTACCCTAACTTCAAACATGAAGACAAGTATAACTTGTGCTTATTGCGTCCGTCAATAATCTGCGCTACAATACCCCTATGCAGAAAAAACTTTCAGCAATTTTAGATTCAATCCAATATACAGCAACCGCGGCGGACGGAAAGACACCGCTTGACGAAAACATAATCGGCGCGACACCAATCAAGTCGCTTGCATTTGATTCCAGAAAAGTAGCAGACGGCTCATTATTTTTTGCGCTTCCAGGTACGCACACTACAGGAAACAAATTTATTGCAAAGGCAATTGACAATGGAGCAAACGCCATAATTTACGAGGGCGAAATAGAACACGAGGACGCTCTCGAAATCGCAAAGGCAATTGTCCGCCGCTCGTTCTCTGATCTGGCCGACAAAAAAAATACGGACGAAATCGTAATGCCTGTATTCCTTAAAGTAGAAAACGCACGCCTTGCAATGGCACCAGTTTCAGACGCGTTCTTTGATTCACCTTCAAAAAAGCTTATTGTAATCGGAGTAACAGGAACGGAAGGAAAATCCTCAACCGTTTCCTTTATCTGGCAGCTTCTGCGCCTTGCTGGAAAAAAAGCCGGATTTATTTCTACAGTGCAGTTTTCACTCGGCGGAGAAGCAATCGCAAATCCGGATCACGCAACGACACCCGAGCCGCCGATCATTCAGCATCACCTTTACCAGATGGTTCAGGCTGGATGTGAATATGCGGTAGTCGAAAGCTCAAGCCACGGCCTTTCAAAAAAATTAGGACGCCTTAACAATGTACTTTTTGACTGCGGCGTTTTTATGAATGTTACGCTGGAGCATCTTGAATTCCATAAGACCTTTGAGCAATACAGGGATGACAAGGCAAATCTTTTCAGGGCACTCGATGAGCATTCGCACGAAAAGACAATTTCTGCAACAAAGAAAAATATTCCTTCGTTGGCTATTGTAAATCTGGAAGACCCTTCGGCAGAATATTTTGCCCGTGCTACAAAGCAGAAGGTTTTTGGATTTACGACAGGCGGCGAGGCAGGAAAAAAAGCAGACCTTCCTCCAGTACCGGAAAACATTTCTGTAGTTGAAGGAAAAAATATTTTGTCGTCTGAAAAAGACATTTCCTTTGACATGATAAGCGGCGCAAACGGAGAATTGATTCATGTAAGCGCGCCCCTTCCGGGTGCATTTAACGCATACAACATACTTGCCGCAATAACGGCAGTGAGCGGCCTTACCGGGATTCCGGCATCTGAACTTGCTTCTAAAGCCGCCGCGCTTGTACCGGTTACAGGCCGCATGACTGTTATTAACAAGGGGCAGCCGTTTGAGGTTATCGTAGATTATGCGCACACACCGTCTTCTTTTGAGACAATATTTCCGCCGGTAAAAAAGCGGTGCGCAGGAAAGATAATAAGTCTGTTTGGAAGCGGCGGCGAGCGTGATTTGACGAAGCGTCCTCTTCAAGGGCAGATTGCAGGAAAGTGGTGTGATACCGTAATCCTTACAGATGAAGATCCGCGTGGTGAAGATTCAACTGCCCTATTAAAGATGATTTCAAAAGGCGCGGAAGAAAGCGGCATGATTGAAGGAAAAAATCTTTTTATAATTCCGGACCGCAAGAAGGCAATCCGCGAAGCATTCAGGCTCGCACAAAAAAATGACATTGTTCTTCTTCTTGGAAAGGGACATGAAAATTCTATAATTTATAAAGACTATGTTATGCCTTACGATGAAATCAGCGAGGCAGAAAAAGCATTGGAAGAAATGGGGTATAAAAAATGAATGTAGCAGTTCTATTTGGTGGGAAATCCAGTGAGCATGAAGTTTCACTTGTATCGGCAGCTTCAGTTGCAAGGAACTTAGACAAGACAAAATATAAAATCACATTAATCGGAATTACAAAAGACGGCCGCTGGTTTTTACAGGATGAAGATGAACTTAATCGCATCTGCAATGATGAGAAAGCCGCCTTTAAAATTACAGAGGCAAAAGAAAATCAGGTAAGCATCCTTCCGTTCGGAAAGGAAGCGGCGTTCAGCGTAAACGGGAAGCCTCTCAATATCGAAATGGTATTTCCTGTCGTTCACGGAACATATTGTGAGGACGGAAAGCTTCAGGGACTTTTGGAATGCGCTGACGTTCCTTATGTAGGCTGCGGCGTTATGTCGAGCGCAGTTTCGATGGACAAGGAAAAGACCAAGCAGATTTGGGAGCAGGAAGGACTTCCGGTTGTTCCATACTATTGCATGAAGCGCGCAGAATTGAACGACACAAAAAAGTATGACGCAACATTTGAAAAAATCATAAAGGACTTTGGCTTTCCGCTTTTTGTAAAGCCCTGTAATGCAGGCTCATCAGTCGGAGCGGGCAAGGCAAATAACGCAAAGGAATTTTCAATGGCACTGATGGAAGCCTTTTTGTGGGACAACAAGGTGCTTATCGAAAAAGCGGTAAATGCACGCGAAATTGAATGCAGCGTAACCGGAAACGCAGAGATTACTGCTGACGAAAAAGCAGCAGGCAATGTCCGCGCCTATACACCGGGCGAAATCGTTCCGACTCATGAATTCTATGATTACGATGCAAAATACAATGACCCGGACGGAGCAGCACTTAAGATTCCGGCAAACCTCGATTCAGAAAAAATCAAAGAAGTTCAGGAAATTGCAAAAAAGGCATACAGCGCTCTTGACGCATCAGGCTTAAGCCGCGTTGATTTTTTTATCGATAAGGATTCGGGAAAGCTTTATTTAAATGAGATAAATACGCTTCCAGGCTTTACTTCAATCAGCATGTTCCCCAAGATGTGTGACGCAGCAGGCCTTAAGTACAAGGAGCTTCTTGACCTTCTGATTGAAGAAGCAAAAGAAAAATACAGCAACAACAAAACGATTCAGACTTCAAGATAAGTTTTTTGATTTTGACAGGAGATAAGATATGGCGCATGTATATCCGGAAGGCTGCTTTTTTAATTCAATAAATGATATAAACGGAAAGCATATTACAGTTATGGGTCTCGGACTTAACGGAGGCGGCGAAGCAGTTGTAAAATTTCTTTTGCGCCACGGAGCATATGTTACTGTTACCGACATGAAGACCGAACAGCAGCTCAAGCCTACAATCGATTCGATTTCGATGGACAAAAGCCTTGATACGGAAAAGCTCACTTATGTTCTGGGCGGCCACAGAATCGAAGACTTCCGCGATGCTGACTGTGTAATAAAAAACCCCGGCGTTAAAATCGAAGGAAATAAATTCCTTCAGGCGGCAAACGCAATCGAAACAGACATAAGCCTCTTCCTAAAATTCTCAAAGGCGCCCGTCATCGCAATCACAGGAAGCAAGGGAAAATCTTCTACGGTAAGCGCAATTCATTACGGACTTGAGCAGGCCGGCTTCAAATCATTTTTAGGCGGAAACATTACTGTAAGCCCCCTCACCTTTTTAGATGAAACCTCGGAAGACACGCCGGTCATACTTGAGCTTTCAAGCTGGCAGCTGGCAGACTTACGCGGACGCAAGCTCCTTAAGCCGAAAATCGCGCTCATAACAAAAATCGTTCCTGACCATCAGAACTGGTACGGAAACATGAAGGATTATGTTGATGACAAAAAGCTGATTTACGCTGATCAGACAGGCGATGATTTTACAATCGTTGATGCAGATAAAGATGCCGTGGGAACAGGACCTGCTGAAGGCGGAACATGGGGAAAAATATTTGCAGGCGAAACAAAGGCGCATGTCCTTTACTACAGCCAGACAAGCCTTGATGATTCCCAGTACGGAGCATGGCAGTCATTTGATGATGAAAATAATTTTTCGCTTATGGCTAGAATTCCAGGTAAGCCGGAACCGCAGAAAATTCTTGGTCTCGTAAGCGTTCCCGGCCAGCACATGCGCTCGAATGTTTCTAACGCAGCCTTAGTGCTTTATGTGATGGGCGTTGAGCCTTCAAAAATATGCTCGATTCTCGGAAGCTGGAACGGAATACCGCACAGGCTGCAGTTCTTCCATTCATGGAATGCGCCTTCAAAAACTCCGGGCAGAGCGGCCGTCAGGTTCTATAATGATTCCTGCTCGACTGTTCCTGAGGCAGCCGCGGCAGCAGTACAGTCATTCGGAAAGCCTGTTACATTCATTACAGGCGGCACCGATAAGGGACTTGATTTTGCACCGCTTGCACAGGTTTTAAAATCAGACGGCAGCATACCATCAACAAAGGGCCTTTATCTTCTTGGAGGAACTGGTACCGACAAGCTGCTGCCGCTTCTTGATAAGGAAAGCATTAAGTATAAGGGACCGTTTTCATCGCTGGAAAAACTGCTTGGCGAACTGAAAAATGATTTCTGCAGCGATGCAAATCCGCTTGAGGACAGCGATACCGTAGTATTCTCACCGGGAGCTACTTCATTCGGAATGTTCACAAATGAATTTGACCGCGGAAATAAATTCATGGAAGCAGTTAAAAGAATTTTCTAGAACATACATCAAGAATTTTTTTTTTGCGAAAAAAAAGGGGCTGTCCAAATCGGATGCCCCTTTTATCATGCCTTCTAAATTATTTTACAAGGCCCTATTTTTTCCATGGCTTTAAGCGCATGAATGTCTGATTTCTGTCTGCTCCGACTGAAACGATTCCAACCGGAGTGTCCGTAAAGGCCTCGATAAATTCGATATATGCCTTTGCATTCTTTGGAAGCTTCTTGTATGAAGTGCATGCCTTAAGGTCTGACTTCCAGCCTGTGAACTTTTTAAGAACCGGCTTTGCAGCATTGAGTTCAGGAATGCTTGCAGGGAATTCAGTAACGATTTTTCCGTTGATGTCATAAGCGATGCAAGCTTCGATTTCATCAAGCTGATCGTAAATATCAAGGTGAGTAAGTACAAGCGAATCGATTGAGTTAACATGACATGCGTAGCGGAGTGCAACCAGATCAAGATAACCGCAGCGGCGTGGGCGACCTGTCGTAACACCAAACTCGTTTCCCGTATTGCGCACGAATTCGCAAAGCTCGCCTTCACTCTCATTGTTAAATTCTGTCGGCATAGGACCATTTCCTACGCGTGTCTCGTATGCCTTGAATACACCGAAAATTCTATCGAGTGAGCGAGGACCGATTCCAGAACCTGAAGATGCTCCATATGAGCCGGACGCGCCAGAACTTACATACGGATATGTACCGCTGTCGATATCAAGCATTGCACCCTGAGCGCCTTCAAAAAGAATATTTTCTTTTCTGTATTCCCACATTTTTTCTGCAATATTTACGCGCATAGAAATAAGCGCGTCCTTGTACTGCTCCAGGAATTTTTTATCTGCATCGTCAAGGTCGTTCCATTTTTCATCCCAGTCCAAATCTGCAAGGCGGATTCCGTCGCGTTCTGATTTCTGGCTGTATGTTGTTCCGATTCCACGGCCTGTTGTTCCAATCGGGCGCTTTCTTGCTGCGTCACGCTGCTTGTCCATCTCGCGGTAACCTGGAAGAGTAAGATGTGCGCGGTCAGAAATAAATACGCGGCCTTCCCATTTTACTCCGTTGTCGCTGAGCATTTTAAGTTCGTTAAAAAGAGCCTCCGGGTCAATTACCATGCCTGATCCAAGGAAAACAGTTTTTTCCGGATACAAGATTCCTGACGGAACCTGATGAAGCGCATACTTCTTTCCGTCAACTACGATTGTGTGGCCTGCATTTGCACCGCCGGCAAAACGAACTACATATTTTGCGTCCTGTGCAAGGTAATCAACAATCTTACCCTTTCCTTCATCGCCCCACTGGGCACCCATTACAACAACATTCATCATGCATCTCCTGATATTTTTAGAGCATACTTTCCTTTAATTTACCATAAAAAGCAACTTGTTTCAATGTCACTGTTTTTATTGCGTATTTTTTAAGGTAATTATGAAAGACTATACAAATACCCGGAAGATAAACTGCGGCTGATTTTTTTTAATTTTTTTTTGCATTTTATTCGTGGAAAGTGAATGAAAAACTGAATGATATATACTGGAAAGGAAGTTGCGTTCAAAAATATTCTTCCTT
>CACYCX010000239.1 GCA_902772975.1 uncultured Spirochaetaceae bacterium | reverse complement strand
TCAGGTCCCATACAAAGACCGAGGTTTGAAGGCAATGTCCATGGAGTTGTTGTCCATGCAAGGAAGTAAGTCTTGCCGTTTGCCATGTCAGGATCTTTAACGCCGTCAGGAGCCTTTGTAATTTTAAAGCGGACAGTTACAGTCTGATCCTGAACGTCCTTGTAGCCCTGAGCAAGCTCGTGTGTCGAAAGTACAGTTGAACAACGCGGACAGTATGGAAGAATGTATTTTCCTTCGTAAATCAGGCCCTTATTCCAAAGTGATTTTGCAACCCACCAGATTGATTCCATGAACTCAGGATTCATTGTCTTGTAATCGTTGTCAAAATCTACCCAGCGTCCCATGCGGGTAATAGTTTTGCGCCATTCAGATGTGTATTTAAGAACAGAAGCACGGCATGCCTCGTTGAATTTATCAATTCCCAAAGCTTCAATTTCGTGCTTTGAATTTAAGCCGAGCTCTTTTTCAATAAGGTTTTCGACCGGAAGACCATGACAGTCCCAGCCGAAGCGGCGCTCGACACGCTTACCTTTCATAGTCTGGTAGCGCGGAATAATATCTTTAATTGTTGACGGAATGAAATGACCGAAATGCGGGAGACCTGTAGCAAACGGAGGACCATCGTAGAAAACAAAGTCCTCTGCCCCCTCTCTCTGGCTTACTGATTTTTTGAAAATGTCCTTATCCTGCCAGAATTTTAATACTTCCTCTTCCTGCTTCGGGAAGTCAACTTTTGGATCAACTGATTTGTACAAAATAATCCTCGTATAATAAAAAAAGATTGCGACAATTATAGAACATTTTGAGATAAAAATCTATGGATTTTGCCTTTTTAAATTACTGAAAGTTGACTTTAAGATAAGTATCTGCAAACTCTTTCTGGCGTTTACGGGCAGCCTGAATCAAGGTATCATTTTTTTCGATTTCGTAAATTTCTTTTATGTGCCAGTCAAGATTTAAAGGCTCAAAAGGCGGCTTTTGTCTGGGCGAGCGCCTGGAGTTCGCTTTTTTTACGATTGAAAGGATTTCGCTTTCAGTTCCCTTTTGTGCGACGCGCCTTAAGTAAGGCTCACCTATTCCGCATGTAAAGCCGTCATTGCTTACAGTAAGGTTTGCAGGCCTCTCCAGAGTTTTTTCTACATTGCGGATTGTAACGCTCCGGCCGCTCACGCATGTGTAAACCTTTCCTGCTGACTGGATGTGCTTTATTACAGAATATGTTTTTCCGCCGTCAGAAAAGAATGCCTTTTCATCAGAATATTCCATGTCACAAAGCCAGTAGCGGATATGATAGACGGCATTTTCCGTTACATAAATTGAATCGATGTTTTCGGTTGTCTTTGGCTCGCTTACTTTGATTCCTGTTGTCTGTCCTATTCCGCACCAGAAGCCAAGAAGCGGATCTGATTGAGTGCCGTCTCCTGTTATATTTTTGTCTCCTGATATATTTTTGCTTTCCGGCTCGCGGGCGCCGCCTGTCAATTTAATGTCTTCCGTCGGGATTTTGATGAAAAATTTCAGATAGATAGAATCGTTTATTACGGCAAGCGGAATTACAAAAGGTTCTTTCTTCCGCGGATAATGAACGAAAAGCTCCCACACGGAATTTGAGCCGGAAGAAGCGATTACCGGCCTGTAAAAAGAATAAACGTATTCAGGCGATTTTACTGTAGTATTGTTGCGATCCCGTGATGAAGAATCAAAAGTGTCGGGTTCGGCCGTCCTGTCAAGATACCAGCCGTAAAACGCCTTAAGATAAATCGTAAGGTAGTCAGGCGCCTTGTAAGAAAACGCTGCGGTACCGTCATTATTCAGGCCTTCACCATCCACAGCGCTGCCGCCATCAGGATTATCTTTGTCCGGATTTTCAAACATTACGAACCTGTCTTTTCCTTCCCAGATACCGGAAAGGCTTACAGGAACATCATCTTCAAATTTGCCGTCAGAGATTTGTGCAAAAGCAAGAGAAAAAAAACTTGATATTAAAAAAATTCCCAATATAAATTTTTTCATCACTTTATAATCGGCATTTATTCGGCGTTGCTTTTAGTAAAAAGAGATTTAATTTCCTTTGCGTAAAGCTTTTCAATCTGATGGCGCATTACAACCTGCTTTGCGTTTATTTCCTTTCCAATCTGGAAGCTTTCTGAAAGCAGCACGAATTTTCCGACGCGCTCGCATGTCCTGAAGCCGTTTTTTTCGTCAACAAGATTATCGATTTCTCCCTTTATCAGGTTCCGGATTTCAGACATTTCGATAAGCGAATCGTATGAATCATAGAAAATTCCGTTGTCGCTTGCATACTGCAAAATCGTATCTTTAATCGGAACGATAAGAGCGCCGATGTATTTTTTATCCTGACCGACAACTACCGCTGACTCAACATAGCGGCTCCGGCTGATTGCTGTCTCGATGACCTGAGGCTCTACATTCTCGCCGCCAAGCAGTACGATAGTGTCTTTCGCGCGGCCGGTTATTGTAATCTCGTTTGAATACGAAAGCATTCCGATGTCGCCTGTATTAATCCAGCCATCTGCATCAATCGCTTTTTGAGTAAGGTCAGGACGCCTGTAATATCCTTTCATAACCTGACGGCCTCTTGCAAAAATAAGGCCGCGCTTACCGGGCGGTAATGGCGTAGATGAAAGCGGAACGCCGTCTTTTTGCGGTACAACCTTGACTTCCGCCGAAGGATAAACTTTTCCGATACAGCCGGATCGTGCCCTGCCGGCCGAGCGCAAGGCCAGAATCGGCGCGGTTTCAGTCATACCGTAGCAGTCAAGAATCTTGAGACCCATCGCCTTAAAGAATCCTTCCGTTTCGGGCTGAAGGCTTCCGCCTCCTGTGATGCATGCAGTAATCTTTCCGCCAAAGCGGTTATATAATTTTTTGTAAACCAGAAGGTAACAGATTCCGCAGAACGGCGAAAGGAGCATAAAAGGAATAATTGCGTAAAGCGAGCGCAGAAAGTTATAGCGGCCTGCGTTGAGGCATTCAAGTCCAAAAGCCCTGTCCCTGAAAAAACAGAACGCGCGGCCTATTTTCATTGCAAGGTTAAACAGCATGAAAGAAAAACCGCTTTTACGGCGCTCTGCACGATAGCAACTTTGGATAAACGCATCCCACAATCGCGGCACGCCTAAAATCCATTGCGGATGAATCACGTCAATGTCTTCCTGCATTATCGAAATTGCCGGCTTTGAATATGCGATTCCGCTTTTTAAGTTGATGATAAAATAATCGTAGACGCGCTCCATCACATGCCATACAGGAAGGACTGAAAGCCACATGTCGCCTTCGCGTGAAGTCGTAAGGACATCCTTTATTACCTCGCACTGCGCAATGTAATTGTCATGAGTAAGCATTACTCCCTTAGGCGTGCCTGTAGTTCCTGAAGTAAAGATAATCGTCGCAACATCAGAGCCTTCCGTCCTTTCCATTTCCTCTTCAATTGCACGGCGCTGTGCATCAGAAGAACGGCGTCCCATGTCTTCAAAGTCGATGAACTTATGAACGCGTATTCCCAAAAGCGCGGCCCGCTCCATCGTCAGCTCGTTGGGCGTGTCAAAAAGAATTACATCCTGCAAATCAGGAACTTCATCAATCTTTTCGAGAACCTTGTTGAGCTGCCGTTCGTTTTCAAAAAAGCACACCCGGCAATTTGTAAAATTCAGGATAAAGCGGATTTCAGTTCCCATCGAGTCGCAGCCGCGCGGAACGTCAACAGCGCCCAAGCTTAAAAGAGCAAGGTCCGTAAGCATCCATTCGCGCCTGTTATCGGAAATAAGGCCGACCAGATCCCCGCGCTTGATTCCGAATTCACGGAGAACGCATGCAAGGTCTAGCACGCGGCGGTAAACAAGTCGGTAATTGTGATATTCGTAAATTCCTAATTCATTTTTAAATGCCTGAAGCGTAACATTGGGGCATTCTTCAACACGCTTTTTAAAAAGAAGAGGCAAATTTTTCGGCAAGGTCTTATCTGTTTTTCTCAAATGAAGGAGCTTGTCTAAGTTATACATTTATATATTCCCACCAATGATTCGTAATATTACTATTATGACATCTTTTGTACAATTGTCAATAATGCCCAAAATCATTATAATGACCTCATGGTAACTTATCTTGCAAAACTGGGAGAACTCACATTAAAGGGCTCCAACATAAAATCATTTGAAAAGCAGCTTCTTTCTAACTGCCGCCAGTATCTTGAAGGAATTTCAGCAAATACTACATTGAGGGCCGGGCGGCTTTATATCGAAACTGATGAAAAAAACTGCGAAGCTGCGGAAACATGCCTCAAAAGCCTTATCGGAATAACGGGCTGGGCGCGGACAACTGTCTGTGAAAAATCAATTGAAGCAATACAGAAGGCAACTTACGATTTGTGCAAAAAGGCAGCGGAAAACGGAGCAAAGACATTTAAATGCGATACGCGCCGCGGCGACAAGACGTTCCCGCTTGATTCGTACCAGATAAGCCGGGAAGCAGCAACGCTTGTATTTGATTCTGGACTTATGACTGTCGACGTACATAAGCCGGATGTTACAGTATTTATCGAAGTCCGTGAAAGCGTTTATGTTTATACTGATTCTGAAAAAGCCTGCAGGGGACTTCCTGTCGGGACAAGCGGCAAGGGACTTTTGCTGCTTTCGGGCGGTCTTGACAGCCCGGTTGCAGGCTACAGAATGATGAGGCGCGGAATGAAGGTGGAATGCGTTTACTATCATTCATACCCTTATACTTCGGAAGAGGCGCAGAAAAAGGTCGAGGATCTGGCGGCGCGGCTTTCTCTTTACGGAATAGAAACTCACCTTAACATCATTTCGTTTACTGACATTCAGATGGAGATAAAGAAAAAATCTCCCGAACCGTGGAGCACGCTGCTTTTGCGTATGTGCATGATGAAGGCTGCAAACAGGCTTGCAAAATTTATCGAGGCGCAGTGCATCATTACAGGTGAAAGCCTTGGTCAGGTAGCAAGCCAGACAATCGAAAACATGACCGTTACTGAAAGCGTTGCAGAGTTTCCGCTTTTGCGTCCGCTTGTAGGAACTGACAAGGAAGAAATAATTGCAATTGCAAACGAAATAGGAACATACGAAACTTCGATTCTTCCGTACGAGGACTGCTGCGTTTTGTTCAGCCCGCGCCACCCTGTTCTCCGTGCCTCAGTTGAAGAAGCACAGGAAATTTACAGGCAGCTTGAAGTTGACGACCTCATTCAAAAATCATTTGAAGAGCGCAAGATCAAGAAGTTCAGGCTCGGAAAAGAAGTTATTTAAAATTGCGGAATATTATTTTATTCTGCAAGAAGAAGCTTTGCGATTTTTGATGCGTCTGTATCGATTTTCAGGCGCTCAAAATTTGCAGCCATCTTTTCAGAGAAATGCTCGTCGTTTAAAAGCTCTTCAACCTTATCATAAATCGGACCCGGCTTCTGAATGAACCAGCCGACATGATTGTTGACTGCAAAGCGCATGTTGCCGAGCTCCTGATTGTGGATGTAGCGGCAGATGATTACAGGCTTTCTGCACGAGAGGACTTCGATTAATGTTGCAGGTCCAGCCTTCATTACGACGCAGTCGCTTAACTTTACAAGCTCGTCTAAGAAATTTACAAAGCCGAATACATGGAGGTCAAGGCGCGGATAAATGCGCTTTAAGCCTTCAAAATATGTTTTTTTGGCGACATCCTTTCCGCATACAATTGCGATTGCAAAACCTGCCTTGCGCAAAACGCACTTATTGATGATTTCAATTGCACCGGGAATGCCGTCCCCGCCACCAACCATAAGCAGGACTTTTTTGTTCTGATCAAAGCCGTGCTTTCTGCGTAATACTGCGATGTCCCCGTCGTTGAACGGCATTGCGTATTTTTTGTTCATGATAAAAGGAACGACCGTAATATTCTCAGGCGGCACCTTAAGCGAAATGCCGTACTGGCGGGCTTCCTCGGAATAGACAAGGTATTTCTGATCGCGCTCATAGAACCAGGCTGCCGGAAGCGTAAAAGGATCCGTTACCATAGTCGTAAGGCGGATTTTTCTGTGCGAGCGGATGATGGCTGACTTCATGTGAGGCGTAAGTGCAAAGTGGAATGAAACGATATCAGTCGGATTTTCCTGCTCGATAATTTTTTCAAAATAGCGTGTTGTGTGTCCGTGAATTGCCTTTGAGAAAGCAGTCATCACAGGACGGAATCTTGAAATGTCGTATACAAGTGAAAAAGCTCCGTGGAAAATATTTGTCGCAAGAAAATAACCGTGCTCAAACAAAGACTTTCCGACATAATTATGCTTGTCAAATCCGTGCACCATTACGATTTCTGCTTCAGGATAAAGCTTAAGTATTTCGTGCCTTAAAACCTTTGCAGTTGAAATATGGCCTGCACCAGTAGTCAGATATAAAAATAAGAATTTCCTTCGTTCAGACATAAGTTCCCCGGTATGCTTCTAGTAAGTATATTTTGCTGAAACAGTAAAATAGTTATTGTATTCATCATGGAATTTATCCATCCATGATTTTCGAGCTGCCTTAATTCCTTCTTCCGTTGCCAAATCTGAAGAAGAATAAAGCGCTTCGTCAACGCCTTTATTATGTATGTATTCAAAGGTGTATCCAAGATTAAAGCGGAGCACTCCCCATTTCTGGCGCGGGATTTCATAGCTTGCATCAAAGCCAGCCTGAAGTACATGCATGTAATGTCCCTGATTCAAGAAATTATTTTTTTCCTGAATCTCTTTTGGCACAGCGCTTGTCCATGCACTTCCGTCTGTAGAGCCTGCCTTTTTATTCTGCAGCGCCGTTACAAGTGCAACCGCTTCCTTGACTGAAAGTGAATCAAGCTCGTTTGCGTGGGCAACAAACGAAGTGAACAGATTAAGCTTGAGGCGCTTTACCGGAGTAAATTTAACATTTACACGAAAGCGGTCGCTGTTCGGCAAAATTGAAGAGCCGACGCAGGTATTGCGGTTTGTGTAATTGTCGTAATTGTGAGTTACTTCAGCTGAATATTCATTCGGCTCATGTGAATATGTATATGGAGTTACAAGCGTATAATCAAACGAAATCATGTTGCAGAAATCAGATTTTGGCGTATAAAAAATTCCTGTCTGAAGGGCAAGCTTTAATCTTGCATCAAGCTCGCCTTTTGCAAAATCGTTTGTGTTGATGTCATCGATTGCACCTGAAAGCGCAAGCTCAAGTCTGTCGACCGGACGCACCTCAAACTGAAGGCCGCTTAAAGTATTGTCACATTCGCTGAACATTCCCTGAATCGCCATGTACGGAACAGGAATGAAGTAGCACGGATCAAAACGGCGGCCGTAAACAGACGCCTCGTAATATGCAATCGAAAGCTGCTTTACCGGAGTAAAGCAGATTGAGTGGAATGCAAGGAATTTGTTGTTCACAGCTCCGCCAGTTCCGTCATTTCTTGAAGCGGAAATTGCAGAAACTGACTGTGAATATGAAACAATTCCGTTATCGTACGAGAACAGGAAATTTCCTGAGTGATATGCAGAAGGATTTAATATTACTGAATCGCCGTCAAACGGACCGTAACCGAGCCTGTTTACTCCCATCATTCCATAGAGGTTTGATTTTCCTACGGCAAGGTTTGTAATCATTTCGAGGTTGCCTACGATTTTGCCGAACGTTGCAGGATCATCGTAAGTATCGTCCATGACATTAAAATATAACGGCAGGACTTCTTTTGTTTCTGTATTCTTATTGTTGAACAAAGCGCCGAATTCGTATCCGAGCGAAACAAAATCGTCAAAGAAAACTGCATCGCCGAAAAAAGACGGTTCGGCAAAAACGCTTGTCTTGAATTTGTTGCCTGTATCGGAGAAACGGCCTTTATCCCCGATTTCAAAACCGGCGTTCCACTGCTTTCCGAAATATTTTTTGTAATAATAGTCAGCAAGCTCGATGTCTACATCGCGGCCGTTTTCCTTTACCGTTTCAAGTATCTGCTTTATCGTGCTTACCGGATATGGCGCAATCTGCGGAAGGAACGGAACGATTCCCCTTACCTGCCATTCCTTTGCTGAAGAGTAAAATTCATCATTAGGGTCAACGCTAACCTGTGCGAATGCAGCTGAAAAAAGCATTGCCATAACTGCCGCACAAAGCATTTTTTTAATTAACATTACAAAACTCCAATAAAACTTATTACCTATTTATTCTAGTCAAATAACATCTAATTGCAAGAGCCATTTCAAAGGCGCATTCAAAGCTTCCTTCCTTATGACCTGAATTGAATACGAATGTATATGACGGCTGGGCATAAAACGAAAGCCAGTTAAGCGGCGAATAAGAAGCGCATAAAGAGACTGTATTCACATATTCGGGAAGTCCGCTCGGGGCCACCTTCTCCCGCCCGCCGCGATTTACGATAACGCCGTTTACTTTATTCGGGTACACCCAGTTATCATTTGTCTTTGTTGCAAATTCAAAATCGTTTCCGCCCCACCCGGCTTTCTTAAAGATTTTCGGTTCGCTCTGTTCGCCCCTCGCTAAAAACAGGTACGAAAGCCCGACCTTCCATTTTGCCGGAACTTCATACGAGACATCGAATTTTCCGGCCGCCGTATCAGGACCATATTTTGTTCCGACCCACTCGTAGAATTTGTCGCTTCCGTTAAAATTTTCCTTGTAGGTTTTTACATATGACCAGTTAGGGCTTTCGTTTATGTAAAGGTACGGCTGGGCGTAGTAGCCTTCAAGATTAAGGCGTACATGACCGCTGCCGGCTGGGATAAAGCTTTCCGCACCAAGCTGCCAGCCCATTCCGTTTGGCACCAGATTTGCAGGATCGTCAGAATCTCCTGAAAGCTCAGCGCTTGTCTGAAACTGCGTCATTGCAAAAAGCGAGTAAAGCCTGAAATATTTTGCAGGAACATAATTTATCTTTGCTCCGAAATATGAGCCTACATCGCTTTCCCAGCCCTGATAATCCTTCCAGGCAGCATAGCCGTGATAAATTGCAAACGGATTCAGGAATTTCAAATCGAGCGCACCGTACGGCAAGCAGGATTCCATAAGCGAAATCGAAATCTTTTTGTGCGGGCGCATTTCAAGCTTGTGCATGTAAAGATAGCGGTTTGTATTAAGCTCAATTACGGAAAAAGCATATTCAATTACAGGCGAAAAGAATTTCAGTTCAGCTGTCGTTGCTTCAGTCATGTATTCTGAAATCATCACAGAGCCGAGTGAAGTGCGCCCGAAATTCTGGTTCATGTTTCCGAGCTTAAAGTTAAAGCCTGTGTTTTCGGTAAGCTTTGTTCCGAGCGAGGCGTAACCCTTGTGCGGGAAATTTATGTCAAACGTGTCGCCGCTGTACGGAACATTGTGATAGTTGTCTCCGCGCCCCATTGCGGTCTTGCCCTGAGCGGCGGCTATGTCGGCATAAAACCATGCATAATCACCGACGCCTAAAGATACCGGAACGGCAAGAAGGGAACGGCGCATATATCTGTCGAATGTCCACGGAATGCTGTCGTTTGATTTGTAATAGCCCTCTGGATTTACGGACGGCTCGATTCCGAGAGAAAATATAGATGCTGTAAGAGAAAAATCAAGCTCGTCAAAATATGAGAAAATTCTGTCGTACTGCGCCTTTCCCGGCTGGCTCAGATCATCATAGTTTACTTCAAGCAAAAGAGTCTTAATCTCGCTTAAGGAAAGCGGCGCCATCTCGGAAAGGAAAACGATTCCGCTTTCAAGCTGGACTGCCTCAAGCGCATCGTAAACCCAGTGACCAGGCTCGATAAGGTTCTGTCCGCCGCGTTTTGCCGCACCAAAGCAGCTGCTTCCTGCAAAAAACAAAAGGAAAGCAAAAAGCGCCGCCGTAAAACTTTTCGAAAACTTAGAAACTCTATTCATTTTCCGTAGTCACTCCATTATCCAGGGCCTTGTTCTGCCTGTCGTATTTATCATTCAGGAAAAAATCCGGGTGCGGCAAATCAGTAAAAAGCCTTGTAAATCCGATCCTTACGCTGAGCGCCGCTTCAAAGCCGTGCGCAAAATATCCTTCACGGTTATGCCTGTTGAACACGAAAGTATAGCCCGGCTCAAAGTCAACCGTAAGCCACTTTTTAGGCATGAACTGAGCTTTTATGGAAGCGCAGTTTATATATTCAGGCGTTCCGTGCGGCGCGGTATAATCAGCTCCGCCTTTGTATTCATTGTCCTTAGCAGGATATATCCAGCCGGAAGGATTTTCTTTTGTTCCGAGAGAGCCGGCAGTTGTTGTGTTCCAGCCAGCATTTGAAAAAATTCTTGATGAAGAAAATTCTCCGCGCGCACCAAAAAGATACGAAAGGTCAATCGACCAGCGCTGCGGCTTCTGGTATCCGAGCCTTACTTTTCCTGCAATTGAATCTGGACCTAAAGGAGAGCCGATCCATTCATAAAAATCTTCGGTGCCGCTTACCATCTCGCGGTAAGTGCGCGCGAATGTCCAGTTGGGGCTTTCTTTTATATAAAGATACGGAGACGCATAATACGCTTCGCCTGTAAAACGCACAAAGCCGCTTCCTGCAGGAATGTTCAGCTGAAAGCCGCCCTGAGCGCCGATTGCCTCAGGAACGTAGTCTGCCCCGCTTGATTTTTCACTTGCAAGCTGGTGTTCGTCCTGCGCGTAAAGCACATAAAAACGCAGGCACCGTACCGGAACATAATTTATTTTAAATGCAAAATATGAAGTAAGCTTGTATTCGTTGAAAAGCGCAAAGCCATGATAGACGCCGAGCGGATTTAAAAAGCGCAGGTCGAACGCCGAGTAAGGCAGAACGCCCTCGAGGAATGAGAACGCAAGCTTCTTGAAAAACCTGAATTCAAGCCGGTGAAAATACATGTACGTATCGCGGTTAAGCTGCGTTATGTTCATAACATACTGGAAAATCGGCGAGTAAACTGAAAGGTTAAAATATGCAGTATCGGTCATGTAATCACTCTGGATTACGCTTCCAAAAAGTGAATCACCGATGCTCTGAGCTCCCGTTCCAAGCCTTACGTTAAAGCCGACGCCGTTGTCAAAAAGATGACCAGTGGAAGCATAAGTATTGCGTGCCAGAAAAGGATCGAATGTATCCGGAGTAAAAGACTGATTTACATAATTGTCGTTTTTTGTCATCACAGTGCGGTTCTGTGAAGCCTTAAGTCCCATGTAAGCCGTAAAGTAATCGCCAAGGTCAAGACGAATCGGTAAATCAACAATCGGCTTACGCTCATGATAATTGTAAATCCAGTCGATGTCTTCGTTTGTCTTATAGTAGCCCTCAACATTTAAGGTAGGCTCAAAACCGATGTTAAAAATTCCGGCGTTTGCAGACCAGTTTTTTTCTCCCAGATATTCAAGGACATTTGCATACAGTTCCTTTCCCGGTTCACTTAACGCCTCGTACACAACATCATCAAGGCATGCTCTTACCTGCTGAACTGACATCGGTGCCTGGTCACAGAAATTAAAGCGTCCGGAATCAAGTTCAAGCTGAATCAGCGCATCATAAACCCAGTGACCTGAAGGAATCAAATCCTGTGCACCGCGGGGGGCTGAAAATGCAAGAGAAGAGGCTGCAGATAATAGAAGACAAAAAATGAAGCTTCTTACGGACTTTTTTAATTGCATGATGACAATTATGTCAGAAAAGCGGTTTTATGTCAAAATCGGGTATCTGATAATCCGGGAACCTACAATTCAGGCACCTGATCCAATACCAAATCCAATACCAAATCCAATACCAAATCCAATACCAAATCCAATACCAAATCCAATACCAAATCCAATACCAAATC
>CACYCX010000238.1 GCA_902772975.1 uncultured Spirochaetaceae bacterium | reverse complement strand
TACTGCGCCTTCGCCGGCCGCCATTGACCAGGCCGCGCAGGATGTCACGGTAATTACTGCTGACCAGATAGCCGCGCTTCATACAATCTCAACCTCTGATGTATTACGCAAGCTCGGTAATCTTGATGTACGTGAATATGGAGCTAGTGGCGCGGCGTCGTCTGTTAGCATACGCGGATTTTCAGGAAGCGCGGTTGCAGTATTGATAGACGGTGTTCATGCAAATTCCGTACAGACAGGCGAGTTTGATGTAAACAGAATTGCTCCTGAAAATATTGAAAGAATCGAAATCGTGCGCGGCGCAAGCGATTCTAAATACGCGGTAAGCGGCGCAGTCGGTGGAATCATAAACATCATAACAAAAAAGGCTTCCGACAAGCGCGTTACTTTTGACGTTTCAAATAAAGGATATTTTTACAGCCGCGCCGATGACGCACAGAAGATCAGCATGGGCGTTCAGTCTCCGCTTGGAGAAAATGCCGGAATTAATGTAAGCGGTTCATTTTTAAAAGCGGCAAATGATTTTTATTACGAAACATTCGATAAAAAACATGCGATTAGAAAAGATAACGATGCAAAAATTTATGATGCGTCTCTTGGTCTTAATTTTAATTTTGCAAACGAAAAAGTTCTTTTGATAAACGACTCGTTTTATTACGGAGACTTATTGACCCCGGGAAGCGAAACTTATACCGTTACAGGACGCCAGAGGGATGTCTTTAATTCTGCAAGTGCAATTTATAAAATTCCTTTTGTGTCGGATATTGCAGGAACTGAAATTTCTGCTTCCTGCAAATATGAGCATACCCGCTACGACGAAAACATTTCTTCTTCAGCTGATAACCAGAGTCTTCACACATTGAACACTGCGTCATTTACAAACCGCTGGGAATTTTTCTTCTTTGACTGGTTCACTTTTAATCCGTATGTAGATTTTTCTGTTGATACGCTTGATTCAACTGATTCAGGAACACATTCGCTTATAAGGGGCGGTGCTGCGATTTCAGGAATTTTTTCTATCCCGGAAACAGCGCTTGCTTTTTATCCATCGGTAAAGCTTGTCGCCTCAAACAATATTTTTATTCCTGTTCCAAAGCTTGGCGTTACATATAAATTCCCGATTGCAACTTTAAGGGCAAACGGCTACAGAATGTATACGCTTCCAACAATGAACATGCTTTACTGGAAAGGCGCTGACGCAAAGGGAAACGAAAACCTCAACAGCGAGCAGGGCTGGGGCGGCGATTTGGGTGCAGACTTTTTCCTCGGCGAAAGCGATTCTGTTTTTTCAAAAATCAGCGTAACCGGATTTGCGTCCTGGTATGAAGATAAAATTCAGTGGGCTTCTTCATCAGACGGGCTTACTCCAAAGAACACTGGCGAGGCAGCCTACTTTGGCGGCTCGGCTTCGGTTGATGCAGATTTCTTTAAGATTGTTTCTGTATACGCAAAATACGATTTGTGCATGACATATCTTTTGACAGGCAGGCTTGATTTTGCAGATGACAAGCGGATTGCCTATACACCGATTCATGTTGCAGGTGCAGGCTGTTCGCTTACACTCGGCGGCTTTATGCTCGGTGTCGCAGGCTCTTTTACAAGCTACCGCTATGTTACCAACATGAACAGGAATTTCTTAAAGTCGTATATCCTTCTTGATTTTACGGCGTCGTATGATATTCCGGTTTCTGTTTCACATCAGAAATTTCAGGTTTACGCCGCGCTCAAAAATGCACTTGGAAAAAAATATTACTGCATAGAAGATTATCCGATGCCAAATCAGTCTCTGACAATCGGATTTAAAATCTACTAGCCTGGGTTTGGATTAAAGCCCCTGCTCGTCCAGATAACGCTGGGCGAGTACAAGAAGACCGACGCCTTTCACTTCTGCAGCTTCTTCCGTATCTGCTTCTTCGGTGAGGGCGTCGCTTTCTTTTTCAAAAATTGAATCGTCAATCGAGAGGTCTTCTTCAACAGTAACTGTTTCAGTTGTCATTTCTTCTATCATATTATCCTGAACAAATAGCTTGAATGGTTTTTCCAGTGCCAGAGCCTGTGCGTCTTTAAGCGGAGGAATTTTTTCTGCAGGTGATCTGAGTTCTGCAATTTCTGCAAGTGACTGAATTTCTTTTGGAAGTGAAGCTTCAGAATCTGCCTGAACGGCATAAATTATATTTCTGTAAAGCGCAAACTTTCCAAAGCCGAATAAAAATTCATCGTTATCGAGTGACATTCCGCCAAAGACATAAACCTTGCGGAGATTGTTTGATTTAGCGATTGATTTTGCAAAGTCAAGAATCTCTTCAGAAAAGCCTTCAGGTGAAACTCTTTCTTCAATTACGATGAGCGTTTCAATATCTTCAAGTGTCTTATCCTGCTTTTGTCCGTAAAGGTCTTCTTCCTTGAATATGACAAATTGCTTTGACATGCTTTCCATGCCGTTGATGAATACAGGCTCTGCATCTTCAACTGGCGCTTCTTCTTCCGGTTCTTTTTTTGGTTCCGGGAAAAATCCTTCAGGAGCCTTAAGGGCTTTTTTTGCTTCCTCTTCTTCCTGAATTCCGCGCTGAACTGCTTCGTCAAGCTCTTCCGGTGTAATCGTAACATTTTCGATGATGTCATCATTACCGGATTGCTCCGGAGCCGAGCCGTCACTCTTTTCCTGTTCAAGCCAGGCGGCGTACGGATCTTCTATTTCTACAAAGGTCTCTTCTTCATCATCAATGACTGTATCACCATTTGCATCTGTTGCTGCATCAGCATTGCTTTCTGTACCGGAAATATTTTCTGTTATGCCAGCGTCTTCTGCGGTACCAGCTCCTTCCTGCAAGCCGCCTGCTTCGAGAACAGCGTCTGTATTTGAGTCTTCTTCGGATGATTCTTCATCAGGGAAAACGCCTTCATCTTCGTTAAAATCTTCGCCATCAAGATTGAGTTCGTCCGGAGTAAAGTCGCTTTGAGGAACAGGCTCGGCGGCCTTTAATGCGGCGGCTTCTTCCGGCCCTATCAGCTTTGCGCTAATTATTTCTGTCTTGAGCGCGACGAAAAGCGGATGGTCAACCGGTTCGCAGTCAAGAAAAATCTGCTTTATTGATTCGCAGCCTTCGAATGCCTCGCTGTGTGTCTGAACGACATCCTTTGAGAAAAATATTTCCGTAAGGTTTACGGGCGCTTTTATAAGGATAAGCTTACCGTCGTCGCGCCGTTCGTAAAGGCAGCCTGTATCTTCGTCAGTAAAGAATACCGGATTTTCTTCGGCAAACCTTATGTGGCGCAAAGCCGGGCAGCCGGAGAAGGCGCCGTCTTCGATTTTACGAATGCCTCCCGGAAGTACGACCGTGTGAAGATTGGTGCATTCTGAAAGTGCGCCGTATTTTATTGTCTCAACTGTATTCGGAATAACTACAGACTTTAGTGAAGTACAGCCTGTAAATGCGTTCATCGGAATTTCTTTTATTCCATATCTGAATGGAATTTCTTCGAGTGATTCGCAGCCTTCAAAAATGCTGTCCGGGAATTCAGAAAGTTCATCCGGGAGCACAACCTTTTTAAGCGAAGTGCAGCATCTGAAGGTTCCGTGCCCAAGCTTTCTGATATTGCGGCTTAATGTGACTTCCTTTAAATTTTCAGCTCCAGCAAAAAGTTCAACGCCTATTTCCGTAACAGAATCAGGAATGATGATTGACGACGCCATAGTTCCTGAGAAAACTCCGTCTGCAATTTTTTCAACGCCAGAGGGAACTTCAACTACCGCCGGACAATTTTCAGGGTCAAACGAAAGGAGCGTCTTTTTGTCGCTCGAAAAATAAAAACCGATCTCTTCCATTTCTCTATTTTACTATACTTTTTTTTCTGGCGCAAGAAAGGAATTTTCCGGAAGCAGGTATGTGTTCCCTTGAAAAAGTCGTAATGTTTATCGAGCCGTTTGGTGTATTGCAGCTGATTTTCCATCCGTCGTTTAAGATGCTTTCTATTTGTATAGCAGCGTCTTTGTCACCACTTTTGTAGATAAATGTCCTCAATGCATTCATAAATTTAAATTCCTCCACAAGATTATCGGCATGAAACATTGCAGACATAAAGAAATCGGGGTATAATTATAAGGAAAATAAATTAGTTGAGGAAAAAAATGTACGAATCTGGTGAAGATTATCTTGAGGCAATTTTAGTTCTTGAAGAAAAGCTGGAAGGTTTTGTCCGCTCTGTAGATATAGCAAATCACATGGGATTTTCAAAGCCAAGCGTAAGCCGCGCGATGGGAATTCTTGAAAAGGACGGGTATATTGAATTCGGGCACGCCAACAGAATCAAGCTTACGGAAAAGGGAAGGGAAAAGGCGACTGATGTTTATGATCGCCACCGTCTCCTTACAAAATTCCTTGTTAAAATAACAGGCGTTGATGAAGATCAGGCCGAAAAGAATGCATGCCGCGTGGAGCATGATATTGACCAGGATATTGTAAACGGAATAAAGACCTGGATGGAAAAAAATTCTGATTAATTTTTTCAATTATTTTTTTCTGAAGTTATTGACAAGTTATACAAGTTAGTGTATGCTAACAATGTAAGTTGACGGAAGCTGTCATGCTTCCGAATAAAGTTCTCCTCCTGGGTCGCGATTCTCCTATCGCGGCCCTGTTTTTTTTATATCGCCGGTCTTTTCGGAACATTGCATTTTCTGGCTTTTGTCCAATTTATAGACATTGTCGGTTGAAAGCGTTATGATTAAGAACGCGAAAAAAAACAAACTGGAGCAAGCGTGTTACAAATAAGCTGTAAAAATCTTACGGTCGGTAATAACGGAAAAGTTGCCTGTGCAAATCTCAATTTTGATGTTGAGGCCGGCGATTATCTTTGCATCATCGGCACTAACGGTTCTGGAAAAAGTACCCTCCTTAAAACTATCCTCGGAATTTTAAAACCCATCTCGGGTTCGCTTTCTTTTGGCGAAGGCCTTGAGCATGGAGCAATCGGATATCTTCCGCAGCACACTGATGCGCAGAATGATTTTCCGGCAAGCGTTGCAGAAATCGTACGCAGCGGATTTTTGGGTAAGAAAAAGCTTCATTCACTTTATACGCAGGAAGAAAAGGATACAGTTCAGCATTACCTTGACCTTTTGGGAATAGGGGATTTTTCGCAGAGAAGCTTCAGCCGTTTGAGTGGCGGACAGCAGCAGCGTGTTCTTCTTGCAAGGGCATTGTGCGCGGGGGCAAAAATTCTTGTGCTTGACGAGCCTGTTTCGGGACTGGATCCGGTGGCTACAAAAGAGATGTACGATACGGTTGAATTCCTTAACAAGAAGCAGCATATCACGGTAATAATGGTAAGTCACGATATGGAAGCTGTAGAAAAATATGCTACAAAAGTGCTTAGGATTGGTGAAGAGGTTACTGAGTAATTATGGAAGATTTGTTTGCCACGATGGCTCTTTATTTTTCGTTTCCGTTTGTAAGGTATGCGCTTATCGTTTCGGTCGGGATTTCAATTGCATCGGCGCTTCTGGGCGTAACGCTTGTGCTTAAGCGGTTTTCATTTATTGGTGACGGTTTAAGTCATGTCGCTTTTGGTGCGATGGCGGTTGCTACAGTCCTTAATGTAACTAATTCAAATATAATTATTCTTCCGGTAACGATGCTTGCCGCCATTCTTCTTTTAAAAAAATCAACGAGCGTAAAAGGTGACGCAAGTCTTGCAATGCTTTCCGTTACGAGCATGGCGGCCGGATATTTTATTCTGAATGTACTTTCCAAATCAGCAAACCTTACAGGCGATGTATGCCAGACGCTTTTTGGTTCGACTGCGATTTTGACCTTGAGCATTGCCGATGTCTGGGTATGCATTGTGACTTCGATTTTTGTTGTTGTTCTTTATATTTTAAATTATCACAAAATATTTGCAGTTACATTCGATGAAGATTTTGCGCTTGCCGCAGGAATTAATGTAAAGCTTTATAATACGATGATTGCGCTGATTACGGCTGCGGTTATCGTTCTTGCGATGAATCTTGTCGGTTCGCTTTTGATAACGGCGCTTGTTGTATTCCCTGCGATTTCGGCAATGCGGGTTTTTGCAAGCTTTAAGCGCGTTATAGTTTGTTCCGTAATAATTTCTGTTTTCTGTGCCGTAACAGGAATTTTATTTTCGATTGTTTTTTCTACGCCTGTCGGTGCGACGATAGTTTTGTTTGATGCATTGCTATTTGCCGGCTTTTGCGTGGCAGGAATTTTTTTTAAGAAATAATTAAAAATTCGCATTTGAGCTATTGACTAAAGTGTCTGAATTTTATATAGTTAAATACATCACGGGGGCGTAGCGAAGCTGGTTATCGCGCTGGCCTGTCACGCCGGAGATCGAGGGTTCGAGCCCCTTCGCTCCCGTCTAACCC
>CACYCX010000237.1 GCA_902772975.1 uncultured Spirochaetaceae bacterium | reverse complement strand
TATATGGCTATATTGCCGGAACTGGAAAAAAGATTTACGCGCTTAAAAATGAATGGACTTTAAAGCTTTCAAAATTCTGCGAACTGGAGCTTTTCAATTCAAGTGAAGAGCTTTGCTCACACATAAAGAATAATTACGAAGCCATCAGAAAAGAGCATGTTAAAAAATGTGCCTGGGCGACCTTGTTCCACGACGGCGTTCCTTTTACGACCGACTGCTTTGCATTCCATATCGCAAAGGATAACCGCGCAATCTGTCAGCTTTTCCTTGATGCCGGCATGGACATCAATGCGCGCGACGGAGGCGGAACTCCAATGCTTAATATCGCAGTAAGAAACGAGCAGTATGACTGCATCAACTGGATTTTAAGCATGAAGAATATTGACATCGATGCCGTAAGTAAGGACCGCGGATATTCTGCCGTAATGGACGCAGTATGGAAAAGCGACCTTTCAACCGTAAGGCTTTTAGTTGAGCGCAAGGCTAACCTTAACTTTGTTTCAAACGACAAGCAGTCTGCCCTTGTGCTTGCAGTCGGTGCCGGAAAAATAGATATCTGTAAAATCCTTGTTGAAAACGGCGCAGATCCTGACATAAAAGACGCTATGGGAATGTCGGCATACGAGTATGCAGTTCTCTTTAAGCGACACGATATTGCAGAAATCCTTCAGAAATATCACAAGGCATAAAAAATGAAAAATTCTCAGATTACTGTTGCGTTTACTGGCGGCGGAACCGGAGGACATATATATCCGGGTCTTGCCGTTGCAGATTCGCTTCGTAAATTATATTCAGAAAAAAATATTCCTGTAAAAATAATCTGGATTGGCTCGTCACGCGGAATGGATGCAAAGATTGTAGATTCGAGCCAGTTCAACGGAATTAAGACAATCGATAAATTTTATGGAATCCCGTCAGGAAAGCTCAGGCGCTATTTTTCGCTCCAGAATTTTTTTGACATATTCAAAATTTTTTTTGGCCTTGTAAGCGCTTTTTTTGTTCTTCTTTCAAACAGGCCAAAGTATCTTTTTTCTAAAGGCGGCTTTGTAAGCGTTCCGCCATGCTTTGCGGCAAAGCTTCTCGGAATAAGAGTTTATACTCACGAATGCGATTATACTCCCGGGCTTGCGACAAGAATCAATTCAAGGTTCGCTTCTAAAATCCTTCTTTCGTATGAGGAAACCCGCGAATATCTTTCTGCACCTCAAAAGGCAATTTCCGTCGTTACGGGAAATCCTGTGCGTCCTGTTTTCTACGACGCTGATTCATATCTTGGATTTAAATTTCTTGATATGGAAAAGCCCGAAAAGCCTGTGCTTCTTGTAATGGGCGGAAGCCTTGGCGCGGCCCAGATAAATTCGCTTGTATGGGAAAACCTTGAATGGCTTTGCGAGCGTTATTTTGTAATTCATCAGACCGGTGAAAAAAATGCATCGTCAATGCCTCAAATCCCGGATACTGATTTGATTAAGAATAATTACAGGCCGTATCCGTTCATTTATTCAGAGATGCCTCATGTGATTGCAGCTTCCGATGTCGTGCTTTCACGCTCTGGCGCAAACTCTTTGTGGGAATGTGCCGTACTTGAAAAGCCGATGGTTTTAGTTCCTTTGTGCGGAAGCGGTACTCGCGGCGATCAGGTTGATAACGCGGAATTTTTTGCAAGAAGGGGAGCTGCCGTAGTATTGCTTGGCTCTCATGCAAATTCGAATGAGCTTAAAAATGCGCTTGAAACGCTTGTGTCAAACCAGACGCGCTCACTTTTTGCAGGCGCCTGCCGCGAGCTTACGAAAAATCAAAAGCCTGTTGAGATTATAGCTGATATTCTGTTTACGGAAAATGAAGGGGAAGCGTAATGCAATTTAACGCCCTTGATTTTGTACTCATCGGAATATTTGCGGTTCTGTGCCTTCGCGGAATCATACGCGGCCTGATTGACAGCGTTTTTGGGCTGGGAAGCTTTATCGTTGCCGTTTATGCCGCTATCCGCTGGTGGTCTTCAGTTGCAAAAGCAATCAGACCTATGAATGAAATCCTGCTTTTTTTGATTTCATTTTTTTCTGTCTTTATCATTGCGTATGTGATGATGAAGATTCTTCAGCTGATTGTAAAATCAATTTTTTCCGGTAATATATTAAAAAGCCTCGACAGGACGCTGGGGTTTATTCTGGGTGCGGTCCAGGGCGTAATTTTAGTTTTTATCGTTTTGATTCTGCTTGAAGATTTTTCGGACATGCTTCACTCGGAAAAGCTTTTAGAGGAAAGCGTAATTTACAATTTTGTTGACAAAAATTTTCATGTCTTCGAAGACAAAGTTATGGAGCTAAAAAACAATGTATGATAACGTGCTTTTTCAGAATGCTTCACGCCTGCTTGAAGATGATATAAAAAACTCACGCCTTCCCGGTGCAATCCTGTTTTCAGGAAACCCTGCCACCGGAAAGCTTACAACCGCACTTGAAACTGCAAGAGTGCTTTCGTGCTCAGGAAAGGTAAAGGGCGCCTGGACATGCAGTTGTCCGTCCTGCCTTCAGCACAAAGCGCTTGTAAGCCAGAACATAATCGTTACAGGTCCGCGCGACTGCTCGCTTGAAATTGCGGCTTCCCTCAAAGCATTTTTGAATTCCGCATACAACAACGACTCGCACTTAAGTGCAACGCGCTATCTTTTTGTAAGAAGCATCCGTAAGCTTACGATGCGCTTTAACGGAATCCTGTGGCAGGGTAATGAAAAGCAGGCTAAGATTGCCGCAATGGTAAAGGATATAGAAGAGCTGCTTGAGGAAATCGATGCGCCGCGCCAGATTCCGGAAAACGAAGAGCTTGAAAAGATAACGGCAAAATTGCTGGAGCTTACGACAAAGCTTGAAGAGGATTTCAGCTTTGATTCCGTACCGATTTTACATATCAGAAATATTTCAAGCTGGGCACACGTTGGCGCGGCGGATGGTACCAAAGTAATTATCATCGAACATGCCGAGCGAATGCTGGAGGGCGTCCGTAATGCGCTTTTAAAGATTCTGGAAGAGCCTCCCAAAAATACTGTGTTCATTCTTACTACGACAAGGCGCTCGGCCGTAATGCCGACAATCCTTTCGCGCGTAAGGACTTATACATTTAACGAACGGACAAGCGGGGAAACTTCATCTTTAATCGAACGCGTCTACCATGAAAGCTTTGACAGGACAATCGAAGAATATCTTGAAAAATTCCTTCCTGTTTCGACTGAAGAAATAGAAAGGCTTGCAAAGAACTTTTTTATAGAGACAACTGCAGGCGGAAGGCTTCCTGATATAAACGCGCTTGTAAAGGACGCCAAGAAATTTGAGCCTCGCCTTGTGCTTAAGATTTTCCTTCAGAAGCTTTCTGATTCACTTAAAAGGACCTGGACAAGCCAGTGCGGAAGCGAAGCGTCTTTTGAATGCAACAAATACATAAACGGCTGCTACTCAGATGTTACGATAAAAAATCAGAATGTTACAAGCGCACTTGAAAACCTTATGCGAAACATTGCGTTTGTAAATAAAATGTACGGCGGTGTCTTTAAGGAAAGCATTTAATGAACGCATATAACGAGAAAATTTTTCAGAACCTTTCAAAGTTAAGTGATACTCAGATTGAAAAGCTTTTTGAATCAATGTCTTCAAGACAGGAAATGCTTTTTTCGATTTTTGAATCTTTAGCTACAGGCTTAATCATTCTTGATAAGCAGGGGAAATTCCTTATGGTAAATAAGGCCGCCCTGCGTTATATTCCTTTTTCTGTTTATCCTGACGAAAGCCGTTTTGATTCGCAGACTCAGTGCCTCTGGGAAATGATACGCGATGAAGAGATTGCTGAATTCTTGAAAAGCTGCTGCGAAGGCGAAAAGGTAAATGTTTCCGAAGAATTTTCTACGCAGGCTTCAAACGGCTCGACAAGGTTTATCCTTATCACAATCAATCCACTTGTCCAAAACGAAAAGCTTGTAGGTTCAATTATCGTTGTACGCGACATTACAAAAAGCCGCAATCAGGAAATTCTTCTTCACAGAATGGAAAGCCTTGCAAGCCTCACTAATCTTGCGGCAAGTGTAGCGCATGAAATTAAAAATCCGCTCGGCGCGATAAGCATTCACATTCAGCTTTTGCAGAAGGCAATCAAAAAAGCGCGTGAAGGCGACGGACTTCTGCCAGATGAAAAATTCATTGAAAAATATCTTGATGTTGTAAACGAAGAAATCGATAACCTGAATAAAATTGTCATGGACTTTTTGTTTGCGGTTCGTCCAGTAAGTGCAAATCTTGAGCTTTTAAATCCAAACAAGCTGCTTGAAAAAATCAAGGATTTCTTTGCGCCTGAATTTGAAGAAAAAAAAGTTGCGCTCGAATTAAAGCTTTGCGATAACAATGTCCGTCTTATGCTTGACGAAAAGCTTTTCCGCGAAGTGATTATAAATCTTGCTCAGAATGCTCTTGCCGCGCTTTTGGAAAAATATCACGGCACTTCAGAAAATCAGGACGGAGCTATAAATCAGAACAGAGCAGTAAATCAGGATGCTTTTGACGAGCTGAACGGAAAACCGTGTCTTACAATCGAGACTGCACTCAAGGACGATAAGTTCTTTGTTCTTGTAAAGGATAACGGAACGGGAATGGATGAAAAAACTCTTTCCCATATTTTTGAGCCTTATTATACTACAAAGGCAAACGGAACGGGACTTGGCCTTACGATGGTCTACAAAATCATCAAGGAATTTTCCGGAGACATTCAGGCTCAGTCTGAAGAAGGAAAGGGAACTGCATTTGTAATTTCAATTCCGGTTCCGCAGACTGATAAAAAGCTGATTGCCTCAAGCGCTCAGAAAACAGATAAGGCGGAAAAATGAAATTTACAATATTAATCATAGATGACGAAAAAAATATCCGCGAAGGTTTAGGCACTTCGTTTGAGCTTGACGGCTATGAGGTCCGCCTTGCACAGAACGGCGAGGAAGGCCTTAAGTATATCGAAAAGGGCGATATCGATTTAGTAATTACTGATTTAAGGATGCCTGGAATTTCCGGCGAGGAAGTTTTGCGGCGCGTAACTACAGAAACGCCCGGAATCCCTGTAATCGTACTTACCGGCCACGGAAGCATAGATTCTGCCGTAGAGGCGATGCGAAACGGCGCATACGATTTTTTAACAAAGCCTTTGAATCTCGACCAGCTTTCGATGATAGTAAAGCGTGCCCTTGAGCGCCGCGAATTAAGCCTTGCGCACACTCAGCTCAAAGCCGAAGTCGAGAAGGGACATGCGCTCGAAAACATTATCGGTAAAAGCGCCGAAATGCAGAAAGTGTTTGACATGATAAAAAAAGTCGCGCCCTCCAAGGCAAGCGTCCTCATTACAGGAGAAAGCGGCGTTGGAAAAGAGCTTGTTGCAGATGCAATCCATAAGCTTTCTCCGCGTAAAGAGCATAACTGCATAAAGGTGCACTGCGCCGCTTTAAGCGAAACGCTTTTGGAAAGCGAGCTTTTCGGACATGAAAAGGGAGCCTTTACGGGCGCGGACGCATTGGTTAAAGGACGCTTTGAGCTTGCTCACGAAAGTACGATTTTTCTGGACGAAATAGGCGAGATTAACCCGAGCGTGCAGATTAAAATATTGCGCGTCCTTCAGGAAAAGAAATTCGAGCGCGTAGGCGGTTCCAGTACAATAGGCGTCGATGTGCGCATTGTGGCGGCTACAAACCGTAACCTTGAAGAGGAAGTGAAAAAGGGCACTTTCCGCGAGGATCTGTATTACAGGCTTAACGTAATCCATATCCATGTGCCGCCGCTTCGTGACAGAAAAGATGACATTCCGCTTTTGGTGAACTATTTCCTCAAGGAGTTCGCGGAAGAAAACGGCAAGGAAATTAAGGGAATCGAAAACAAGGCAAGAGACGCAATTTACAGGTATTCATGGCCTGGAAATATCCGCGAGCTCCGTAACTGCATAGAAAGCGCTGTCGTAATGTGCGGCGGCACAGAGATTAAGCTTGAGGATTTGCCCCCGACTGTAAGCAAGGCGTCCGAAGAAGATTCAATCGTAATACCTACAGGCATCCCGCTTGACGAAGCCGAAAAGATGATTATAAGGCAGAATCTTGCCGTAAACAAAGGCAATAAAAGCAAGACGGCTGACATCCTTAAAATCGGCCGCAAGACGCTTCACCGTAAGCTTGAGGAATGGGGAATTGAAGACACCGCAGCCGAAAGCGATGATGCTGAATAAAAAAGGCCGGTACCCGTTAAGGATATCGGCCAACAGCAAACAATAACAAGTTTTGTATTATATCGTTATTGCTTAATTTACTTAGATGATGGTTCCGGCCGGAATTACGGCATTCTTTCTGATTACAATAATTCCGTCGGCAACATAGAAGTTTCCATGATCGCCGTCTTCGTATTTCTTGCCGCTTACATTAATAGAGCAGTTGTCACCGATTCTTGCGTTCTTATCGATGATTGTCTTTGTAATCGCGCAATGCTTACCGATTCCGATGTTCGGGATGCCGCCTTTCTGGTTTGCCTCCTTGTCCTCCTCAGACTCGTAAAAGTCCGCTCCCATCGTAATAACCCCTTTAAGCACTGTGCCGGACTCGATAATCGAACGAACGCCAATTACCGAATTTGTAATCATCGAATCTGTGATTACGCATCCGTCACTTGTTAATGAAGCTGTGAGCGTTGCCTGATTCATCTTGCAAGGCGGAAGGTTACGCATGTGAGTATAAATCGGAGACTTTTCATCAAAGAAGTTGAACTTAGGTTCAACATTCGTAAGGTCAAGAGTTGCCTCGTAGAAGCTGCGGATTGTTCCGATGTCTTCCCAATAGCCGTCGTAAATATATGAATTTACTTTCTTTGTCTTGATTGCCATCGGGATGATTTCTTTACCGAAGTCAGTCTTGTCGTTATCCAGAAGTTCTTCCATTGTTTTTGCATTAAAGATATAGATACCCATTGATGCAAGATATTCCTTTTCTTTCGGAAGAAGTGGATCGCGGGATTCGGCAGGAATTCGCCAGTCGTCAATATTTTTGTCAGGAGCCGGCTTTTCCATGAATTCAGTGATGCGCTTTTTGTCATCGATTTTCATGATTCCAAAGCCTGATGCATCGCGTCTGTTTACGGCCGTAGTTGCAATCGTAACGTCTGCGCCTGAAGCAATATGCTCGTCAAGGAACATCCTTAAGTCCATGCGGTAAAGCTGGTCGCCTGAAAGAATTATGTAGTGGGTCGGGTTCTGTGACTTAAAGTGAACGAAATTTTTTCTTACTGAATCGGCCGTTCCCTGATACCAGCCTTCGTGTTCAAGCGTCTGTTCTGCTGCAAGAATTTCAACAAAGCCGTTTGAAAAGCGGTCAAAGTTATATGAATTTGCAATGTGCAGGTGAAGTGAAGCCGAGTTGAACTGAGTAAGAAGATATATTTTCTTAAAGCCTGAGTTGATGCAGTTTGAAAGAGGAATGTCTACAATCCTATATTTTCCGCCGAACGAAACGGCAGGTTTAGCCCTCTCTTTTGTAAGAGGATAAAGGCGGGTTCCTTTTCCGCCGCCCAAAATTAGTGAGAGAACGCGTGATTCGTCCACTTTTGCCATATTTTTGCCCCCAAAATGTGAATTTTCTATGATTTTATAATTATACTCCCTCAAACCGCTATCCGCAACTTTTTTTTTGTTCTATTTATCCCTATTTTTTTTCCTTAACTAAAAATTCCGTATGCCGATAATAAAAGTGCAGGGAGCGTCACAGATTTCCGCACCTTGCAAGGATGTCAAAATGATTCGTGGTTGGTACACCGGCGCAAGTGGAATGAATGCCCAGCAGAACAGGCTGGACACAATATCAAACAATCTTGCAAATGTCGATACAGCTGGCTTTAAGCGTGATGTTACGGTAAGCAAGAATTTTTCAGAAATGCTTTTAAGGAGAATCGGTCTTGACGGCGTTTATAACACACCGTTTGGAAGTGCAGATGCCGCTCCTATAATCGGAAAGCTCGGGCTTGGAGTTGAAACCAACGAAAACTACACTGTCTTTGAGGAAGGCTCCCTTAAGGCAACTAATCAGAACACAGATTTTGCACTCCACGGAAAAGGCTTTTTTGTAGTAGATACTCCGATGGGCGAACGCTATACACGCAACGGAAATTTTCTTATCGGAAAAGAAGGCATCCTTGAAACAAAAGAAGGCTATCCTGTTTTAGGTGAAAACGGAATCATCCGCGTTGAGGATGACAAGTTTAAGGTAAACGAGGACGGCGTGATTATTTCATCAGACAACAAGGTAATCGACAGGTTCCGTGCAGTCCGCTTTGATGATGAGCGCTATCTTAAAAAGCAGGGCGGAAGCCTCTGGCATACAACGGACTGGTCAGGTGAAGCCCACATTGCAGAAGGCAAGGAGCGCCCGCAGTTCATTCAGTCTTTTACGGAAACTTCAAATGTAAATGTAGTAAACGAAATGGTGCGCATGATTGAAGTAAACCGTGCGTATGAGGCAAACCAGAAGACAATCCAGAGCGAAGATTCGATGATGAGTACTCTCTGGAACAGAGTTGCCGCAAGAAGCAGATAGTAAAGAGCAGATAATTTAAGTAATCAGGGAAAGTTAAGGGGAAAAAGATGGTAAGAAGCCTTTGGACATCAGCTACAGGAATGAACGGACAGCAGTCAAATATTGACGCTATTTCAAATAACCTTTCAAACGTAAATACAACAGGTTACAAGCAGCAGCGCGTTGAATTTGAGGATTTGATTTACCAGAACCTCAAGCTTGCAGGAACTCCGGCAACTGAAGACACTGTAACTCCAGTCGGAATCCAGCAGGGCGCCGGCGTAAAAGTTGCTTCTACACAGAGAATATTTGCTCAGGGCTCCCTGCAGCATACTGGCGTTGATACTGATGTTGCCATCGTCGGAGAAGGCTTTATCCGCGTCCAGCAGTATGACGGAAGCTATGCATATACAAGAGACGGCGCCCTTAAGGTTGACATGACGGGCCAGCTTGTTACAAGCGAAGGGCTTCGTGTAATGCCTGAAATAATTCTTCCTGAAAACTTTGACATTCATTCACTTACAATTACAGATCACGGCCGCGTTACCGTAAAGGCAAACGGTGAAAATACTCCGATTGATGTAGGCCAGATTGACCTGTACAGGTTCCCGAATGAGGTCGGACTTGAATCAGTTGGCGACAGTCTTTTTAAAGTAACAAATGCAAGCGGTGAAGCGATTGCGGCCCGTCCTGGCGAAAACGGAATGGGTATCTTTAAGCATAAATATCTTGAAATGTCCAACGTTTCTGTTGTAAACGAAATGGTTCAGATGATTGTTGCACAGCGCGCTTACGAGTTCAACTCAAAGGCAATCCAGACTTCTGACTCAATGCTCAGCACTGCCGCAAACTTAAAGCGCTGATAACTAATTAAACAAAACTGGCGGAGGAACAGATAATGACAGGAATTACCAAAATAGGAAACATGACTCAGGCTTCGGCCATGATTGATTCTGCACTCCGCCAGAACGAAACAAAGAAATTTGATGAGCTTATCAAAAAGCAGCGCGCCGCCGTCGAGCAGGATAAAATCGATGCCGGAGCATATGTATCAAGCAATCAGATTGCAAAGGACAGCCGTCTTTCCGGCGATTTTGCAACAGGCTTTTCCGGCTCATTTACAGGCGCAGAAGATAAAAGCGCCGCAGTTCGTGGAAGCGCTGCTAATGCGGCAGGGCTTCGCGGAAATGATTCTAAAATCGACAGGACAAGCAAGCTTTATGAAAAATCGCTTGAGCTTGAATCATTCTTTGTAAAGATAATGGTTTCTTCAATGCGCAAGACTGTTTCTTCAAGTACAAAAAACAGCTTTGCAAAATCAATGTATGAAGACATGCTTTACGATGAATATACGACTGCACTTACAAAGAATGCCGGATTTGGAATCGCAGATCAGATTTACCTTCAGCTTGACCAGAAGGCGTAAAATAAACTTTTAAATCTGTCCTTAAAAATTCCTTCCATAAATTTTACAATCCCGATTAAAAATTCTCAATAAATTTTCCCTTAGATTATCCCTTAACCGATATTGCAGTTTCTGCACTATTACTAAAGTTCTTAAATGAGAATTGACGGATAGGGGTTTCCGTTATAAAATAAAATTTAGATATTTCGATATCGAATATCAGGGGAGTGTATATGAGAAAGATTGGCACCAAGCTTATTCTATGTTTTTCATTAGTTGTTGTTTTTTCAGTAGCACTTGTATCAGTTCCTATTTTAAAAGCACAGGTAAACGGCGTTTCTGAGACTGTCAGGGAAATCGCAAGCGGTCAGATGAATTCAGCCACAATCGCAGTTGAAGCTTATCTTGATAAACCGGGAAGGCTTGTAAAGGATATTGCATTTTATGCTTCACGCGCAAATCTTGAATTAAAGAAAACGCAGGATGATTTTGAACGACTTATAAAGGATGAACCGGCGATTCTTGCCCTTTATTACGCGGATGAAGTTCCGATGGATAAAGGCGGATATTTTTATTACAGCGGAGGATGGACTCCGGATTCAAGCTATGATAAATATTCACGCGGCTGGTTTACCGGAACAAAAAATACAGATGAAAATCTCCTGACTGATCCATATATGGATGCCTCAACAAATGCACTTGTAATTTCAATATGTCACAGGGTTTTACACGAAGACGGCTCTTTTGCAGGAACGGTGGGAATTGATATTTCACTTGACAACCTTAACAGCGTTGTAGAAAGCCTTAAGATTTCTAAAAGCGGAAAGTCTTATATCCTTGACCGTGACGGCATATATCTTACTAATGACGACACGCAGAAAGTTCAGAATGTTAATTTCTTTGACGATTACAAGACTCTTAAAGCATACAAGCCGCATTTGAATGACGAGGTTTTTGTTGAGACAAAAGCGGAGGGCGGAAATTATCTTGTAGCTCAGGTCGTAAACAAGGAAGCCGGCTGGATTTTAGTTTCTGTTGGTCCTTCGAGCGAGCTTTTTGAGGATTTGCGGAAGAATGTAATTCTAATCGTGGTAATGGCTCTTGGTGCGGTCGTAATATCTTTATTAATAGCAGTGATTGCTTCTAAAAAAATTGTTGAACCGATTAAAACTGTTGACACAACAATCAACGGAATTGCAAGCGGAAACGCAGACTTAACAAAGCGAATACAATTGGATTCAAATGATGAAGTGGGAAGCCTTGTAAAAGGATTCAATAAATTTGCAGAAAAGCTTCAGACCATCATCAAGGATGTTAAGGAATCAAAGGACGAGCTTGCTGTAGCCGGAAGTACGATGACTGAAAATTCTGAGGACACCGCAGCTTCAATTACGGAGATTATCGCAAATATTGAAAGCATGCATAATCAGATTGAAAATCAGTCAAAGAGCGTAGACCAGACAGCAGCCGCCGTAAACGAAATTGCGTCTAACATAGAGTCACTGGAAAAAATGATTACAAGTCAGGTGGCGGGAGTTACACAGGCATCTGCCGCGGTAGAGCAGATGATCGGAAACATTGCTTCCGTAAACCAGACTGTAGACAAGATGGCTGCTTCTTTTAAGGTTCTGGAAGAAAATACGCAGAACGGTATAACAAAGCAGCAGGCGGTTAACGAACAGATAAAAAGCATTGAGCAGCAGTCAGAGATGCTTCAGGAAGCTAACTCTGCAATTTCTTCGATTGCGTCACAGACAAACCTTCTTGCCATGAACGCGGCAATCGAAGCGGCCCACGCCGGTGAGTCAGGAAAAGGCTTTGCGGTAGTTGCAGACGAAATCAGAAAGCTTTCTGAAACATCAAGCTCACAGTCAAAGACAATCGGCGAACAGCTTAACAAAATCCGAGAATCAATTGCGAACGTCGTTCAGTCTTCTGATGATTCAAATATGGAATTCTCTTCAGTATCACAGCAGATCAGCGATACTGACGCGCTTGTAAGTCAGATTAAGGGTGCCATGGAGGAGCAGCGCGAAGGATCAAGGCAGATTACTGATGCACTTCACAGCATGAACAACAGCGCTGTGGAAGTACGAAATGCCGCCGCCGAAATGAGTGAGGGAAACAAGATGATTCTGCACGAGGTTTCCGCATTGCAGGAATTTACGCGCGCCATGACCGGCGGAATGGAAGAAATGTCTGTTGGTGCCAAAAAAATCAATGAGACAGGAAGCTCGTTAAGCGTAATTACGCAGACTGTAAAGGATTCAATCATAAAAATCGAAAACCAGATTGACCAGTTCAAAGTATAACTTATTGTGTAATACGGGGAAAATTTGGGATTTTCAGATTTTCGTTGATAGAATGAAAATATCGGGGTATAATTGAAGAACCGCAATGCGGGAATCAAAAAAAAGAGGGTGTTATAATGAAAGTACATAACTTAATGGAAGAATTTGTAAAGAGCCGCGTAGATGACTTGTACGATCAGCTTAAGGTTGATAAACCGGTCTGGCTTAACTGTGACTGCGAAAACTGCCGTATGGACGCAATCAGTTATGTTCTTAACAGAGTTCCACCAAAGTATGTAGTTTCAAGTATCGGTGTTACGCATGCAAATGCCGATCTTAATAAGACACAGATTCGCGCTGATGTAGACAAGCTTGCCTTTGACGCGATTAAGCTTGTAAATTCTTCAAAAAGACCTTTCCACAGCCAGTCGTATATTTCTGATGTAGAAAAGACTGTAGACAGGAAACCGCATTTTGTATTCCCGACATTTACAGGCGCTATCCTTGACGGAACGACTTTTGAGCCGATTGGCGGGGCAGAGATTGTCCTTAAGCTGAACGGACAGAATGCGGAAATGATCGATAAAACATGGTCAAATCCAAGCAAGAGCTCCAAGGAAATGAACGGCGTTTATTCTTTCTGCGTTAAGCCTGAGGTTGCAGGTTCGGAAGGTGAAAACAAAAGCTTTGATTTTGCAGTATGTGTTTCTGCCGAAGGTTATGAGCCGACTACTTATGCATTTACAGTTCCAAGCGTAAGTAAGATTCAGACCGGAGTAAGCCTTACGGAAGATTATTCGCTTAAGATTCAGGATTTGTTCCTTTTCCCGGTTGGACTTGAAAACGAGATGGAACGCTATATTCCTGGCGACGAAAGCGAGATGTAACAGGCAATAAAATCTAAGGGAAAATCAAAAAATCAAGACCAGGGCTGTTGACACAAATTGTCCGTTCTGATAATATAGATTTTACCGACGGACGATTAGCTCAGCTGGTACGAGCGTCTGGTTTACACCCAGAATGTCGGGGGTTCGATCCCCTCATCGTCCATATCTGGAGAATTAGCTCAGCTGGTACGAGCGTCTGGTTTACACCCAGAATGTCGGGGGTTCGATCCCCTCATTCTCCATAAAAAAAGGAGTTTTCTTAACTGAAAACTCCTTTTTTTTGTCTGTTCAACAAATCCGGTTGATTAAAAAATCACTTAAAGCAATTACTTATCAGAAGATTTTGGTGACGGCTTTTTAGCTTTTGCAGCCGTTGTTTTAGCTGCCGGTTTTGATGCAGTTTTTGCTGACGATGCCTTAGGTTTTGCTGCTGTAGATTTTGCTTTAGTTGCAGGAGCTTTTGCAGATGAAGCCTTTGCCTTTGCAGCCGGTGCTTTAGCTGTTTTTGGTTTTGCAGTTGTCTTTGCTTCGCTTGTCTTTGAAGCCTTTGCTTCTGCAAGCTTTTCTGTTCTTTCAGTAATTTCTTTCTTGAATTCAGAAATCTCTTTTAAAAGCTCGGCAATTTCGGCATCAGAAGAAGCAACCGCAGCATTTTTCTTTGCAGAAAGCTTTTCCGCTACAGTCTTACCTAATTTAAGGTATGCCTTATCAAGCTTTGATTCATACTGGAATTTTTCAACGCGAGTATTTCCATTGTCGATTGTTTTTTGCAATACAACTTCGGCTTTACCGATTGCTTTTTTTGATTCCTTTACACCGATTTTGAAAAAAGTTTTAAATTTTTCCAAAACATCATTTTCCTTGTTTTCAGTGCTCATCTGATCCTCCTATTTTTTTATTATGACAACAAGCATCAAAACATTATAACACTACTTTTTTCTGACAGCAAGTAAAGTTAAGTCATCTGCCTGCGGATCTTCATTCAAGTCCGCATAATAGATGTAGTTTCCTTCTTCCATGTCAATCTGGCGGCTGCAATAGCGGCTGTAGCCTTCAAAATATTTTTTAAGGAATGCGTCAATTTTTCTGTCAACGCGTACTGCATCTCCCTGAATCTCGATTTCGCCGTCAGCATTCTTGATTACTGTACCATGCGCACCCGGCTTCTTGTAAAACCTGAATACCTTTTCCACGGCAGCAAGCGCAATGATTGATTCATCAAGCGTTCCGCCACATTTTGCAAAATCAAAAATGAGCCTTTCGTTTGCAACGGGATTGTGATATTTAATAAGCTCGTACTGCTTTTTGTTGAATACGGCCTCGATAATTTCTTTAACGCGCTCAGGTTCAAGCTGCTCGCTTGTTGTTCCGACCTTGTGTGTGGCGTGAACTTCGCCTTCTTTTAAGCCTGGCTCACTGCAAGGAATCACATTGAAATTCGCATCACGGAAAAATCTTGTAGATTCTTCAATACCGTCAGTGTAAAGGAAAAGCACGTCATCTTTTTTGAGCGTAAGCTTTTCAACTTTAAATCCGCCTTTCATCTGAACCATAAATGAGGGGAGTGGACCTGCAGCCGGCGCCTCGTGCAATGTAACCTTCTTCTGCTTTTTGCTTGCTGTATCAAAGAAGTGGATAATGTTGTCGCCTGCATTGCACATATAAACTTCGCCTGACTTTGTGTTGAAAAGACAGATCATGAGCGTTGCAAATTTTCCCTTAAGGCCGAGCGATTCGATAAAATCATTAATCTGAGTTACAAGAAGATCAAGCTTTGTTCCGTTTGACTTGAAAGACCAGGTTTCAAAATACTTACGGAATAAAGTTGCAACGACTGTCATGATGAGGGCAGCCGGAACTCCGTGACCTGAAATATCGCATTTAATGATTGCATACCATTTGTCATCAAGCTTTTTATAATCAAAGTAGTCGCCCGAAACTGCATCTGCGCCTTCGTAATATCCGAATATCTGAACGGCATCCTCATTAAGGTCTGCTGTAGTCTGCTTTCCGACACGGCTTTGGACAAGCGGAATGAATGCCTGCTGAACGGCCTTTCCGTCAAGCTCCATCTTTTCTTTCTTCATCGCCTCTGCTTTTATTTCAGCGGCTTCTTCCTTTGCCTTTGCTTCGGCTTCACGCGCCCGGATATTTTCTTCGCGGATTTTAGCCGCCTCGATTTCTGCTTTTGCCGCTTCTACGAGGCCTTGGGTCATGTCGTTGATTGAATCGCCAAGGATTCCGATTTCGTCATGCGACTTGATTTTAATGTCCTTGCCCTCAAGCTCGATTTTATTTTGTGTCTGCCCGATCATCGTTACATGGCGTGCGAGGCGGCGGATTGGGTTAACGATAACTGAACCGAGAATCATGGCGCCTATGCTTCCAATGATAATTGCAAGAAGTGAAACTGAGATTGCCATAAGCGTAATGTTCTTTTTATCGTAGTCAATTTTTTCGATTAATGATTTTGTTGAAATCGAAATGAATACCACACCATGAACATATTTTGATGAAGAGCCCTGCCTGTAAAGAACAGGACGATAGAAAATGTAATCGGTATTCGTGCGGTCAAGGATTTCATTGTCGAAAGAAGGATATGAGCCTGTACCATCGCGTGAAATTTTATTGAACTGGTCGTTGATTTTTGTCTGGAGCTCCCGCGTAATCTGGCTGATTTCCGTCCTGCGGCTTACGGAAGCTGAGTCAGTCTTTAATGCAAGCAGGGCAGCCTCACTGTTTAATGCGGCAATGTTTTTACCCATGTCGCCTATTTTGGATGCTGCATCCTCGTTCAAAAGAATAAGCTGACCGTAAATATTCTGGAATGTCTCGTCTTTAATCCGAGAGCTTCCGGCCCTGAGTTCATCAGTATCGATTCTTGAAGTTATTTCTGAATCATTTGTCGCCCATACATAATCAAGATTATTATCCTGTGTGCCTGTTTCGTTTCCGGCTCCTGTAATCGTAACATAGCCTGCTTCATCAAGGGCTGAAGACTGTGCAGGAAGATAGCTTAACTCAAGGATATTCTGCGTAGGAAGATACGAGCGCACTCCGGAAGAAACGCTTTCGAGAAGGACATTTACACGCTGCTCCAGTCCGCGTAAGAGCGTGCGTTCCTGTGACCTTGTCATGATGTAACCTAATGGAAGCGAAACTAAAAGGCTTACCATAAGTACGAGGAAAACTGTAAATGAAACAAGCTTGACTTTTAAGCCAAGTCCTTTTTGCCTTAATGCCATTTCACGAGATTTTTTTTCTAAAGGCATAATGTCTCCTTCTAAAAGTGCGCGGACTTCCAGATTTATAATGCGGGCATCTTTTGTAACGGAAGCGATTCCTCTTACACAAAAGATTATTCCAGAGATTGCAAGAATTAAAATCAGCGCTAAAAGAATTTCTCCAGGCTGAATCGAAAGCTTTCCGATTTTTGTAATTGCTTTCCATGTTGAAATATATTTATATTCATTTGCGACAATTACAGTTCCGCTTTGAGTGATTGAAAACGCTTTATTTGAACGGTAGATTCCGCGGTCAGTGTGGAAAAGCGTGATTGTGTATTTTCCTTCAGGAGCAGTGTTGTCAAGCTTGATGTCTGTAATTTTTGAGTCTGACTGAATTTTAAAATCACCTGCTGAGCGTTTTAGGACAAGCTCGTAATCCTTTTCTGATTTGATACGGATTTCAGAAATCGTGCCGTCATATAAAAAGCCGCTTCCTAAAAGTTCAATTGAAGTGTTTCCGAAAATATCAGATGATTTTTTAACTGAATTCAAAACAGTGTACGGCTCGTATTTATTGAGGTACAAAACGATATGCGAAGGCTCTCCCACATTTCCTACAGAGTCTATTGCACGAACCGAGAATACATACGCACCGTTTCTTTCGTTCGCAAAACCCGCGCGCGGATAATGCGTAGTAATGCGGGACGGCGGCGCACTTTTTTTGAGCGAGCCTTCAGGATTTTTTCGCTTTAACTCATCAAGCCTGCTTTTTAATTCCGCGTCCGTAATCCGTAAAGGATGTTTTTTTGACCAGCACATTGCGCGCGGAATTGGATATGCTCCTTCCAGCTTGTATGAATAGCCGCCGATTACTTCGTCAGGAGATTCATCATGCCATGAAACAGAAAAAGTATTTGAGCTTACAAAGCCGGCTGAATCAAAAGAATCAAAATCGATTACCGGCGGTCGCGGTGGAGTAAGGTCCCTGTTGTAAGATAAAATTTCTTCATCAGACCAGTTTCCCGCATAGTCAAGGCATCTGACTTTTAAGTACCACCAGCCGTCACTGTCTGCCTTTAATGCAAGGTGATTTTCGTCCGGGAGGTTTGATAAATATTCAGGACATTTTTTTTCTTTTTCTTTTGTCCAGAGATACGAAAAGCCTTTGACTCCGGAAGAATCCTGCGGAAGCCTTACTGTAACCCTTACATTTTCGTTTCGGCTTCTTTCGCCGGCCTTGAATGAATCCGGTTTTAATGCAGGTGGCAAAACTGTTTTGTCTGTTTCAAGCAAGTTGATGGAAGGAACATCGTTTCCTGAATTGTTTGTCTGCCATATAAATGAAAGCTCTTTTCCGTTCTGCGTAATTATCGGGAACGCAAACATGCATGGAGAACGTCCTTTAGAAAGCTTCTGCTCATGCCACAGCACGCCGTTTTTCTGTGAAAGGAAAACGCTTTCAGCACCCTGCCTTGTATCAAACCAGACTAGTGATAGCTTTCCGCAGTATGTGAACAAAATCGGGCGGCCGGCATTTCCGTCAAAGGAGATTTCTTCGGTCTTACCTGTAATGGAGCCTGTTGCAGGATTCAGCTCTGCAAATACAATGCGTGCGTTTTCTGAATTAAATTTGGTGCGTTCCCAGCATGCGTAAAGCGAACCGTTTTTAGAAAGCAGTGCCGGCCGCTGATTGTGGAAGGCGCTGAAGCTTGCCGTTTCGCCGGCCGGAAGGGAATCGTCACCTGATATTAGCTCTGGCTGCGACCAGCTTGCGCCGCCGTTTGATGAACGCGTAAAATACAGCTGATACGAAAGGCGCGTTCCTGTATTGTACTGCGCCTGAAATAAAAGGTAGTCGGCTTCTTTTGTAGAGGCAAGGGATGGAAGAAAAGGATTTGTAAATGAAGACGCAGGCGCAAAGTTCTGGAAATCGCTCCATTTTTCTCCATCGGAACTCCGGCTCCATAACATCGAAAAGGATTCGTCCTTTCCGAGCGAGGTAAAAAGCGCAAAGCTTCCATTATATAGTGAATAAATTCGAGGCGCTACAAGCGGAAGCTTCTGCCTTTCAAAATCCTTTCTGGAAAAACTGTTTCCGTTGTCGCCTGTGATGAAAACAGAAATTGTATTTGTATCGGAAAGGACGCTTACGGCAATCTTTCCGTCTGTGTTCATCGCAGCCGAATATAAATCCGGGATTTCGCCTGAATAGGGGAACGGACCTGCAAAACGGCTTTTTTTGTTCCAGCTTCCGTTTGAAAGAAAGCTTCCTGAAATATAAATCTGCTGATTTTTTTCATCAATTTCCTGCCAGAAAAAAGCGGCGCCTTTTTCGTTATAGACAGAAACCGGAAAGCGCGAATCTGATTTTGTGATGCGGACAGGATTTTCCCAATAATAATCCTTTGCTTCCTGTGCTGATAAATTTAAAGGCAAATTTACAGACGCAGAAATCAGGAATGCTGAAAAAATGAGAAACCGAATTTTTTTTGCCGCACACAATATCTTCATTTTACATTAATGCCTTTATTCGTTTTTCAAGATCAAGAATTTTTGACGAGCGCTTGTTTTTCTGTGACTGCAAAAGCTGCTGTACGATGGCGTTTGCGCCTGCAATGTCATTTGACTGCAAAAGCTCGATTGCCTTCTGATACTGCGCTTCGTCTACAGAAGAAAGAACGACGGCCGCCTTTCCTCCGATTGAAATCTGGATTCTGTCCTTAAGCATGATTGCCTCATCATTATTCGGATTAAGGCGGATTGCCTCATCAAGCCGTGCAACTGCCTGACGCAAAACTTCTTCGTTTCCGTTTGCGGCGTTGTAAAGGCGGCGCGCATCCTGAGTTACCTTTGCCGATTCACGGAGCGCGCTCTGGTCAACCGGCTTTTGCCTGATTCCGATTTCAATCTCTACATTATATATCAAATCTGCCAGTCCCGGATAGTCCGGCCTGATTTCCTTAAGGTCAAGCAAATCGCTGTATGCTTCCTGCCGTCTTGAAGCAACCTTGTAATTGTTTTTTGCCGCGTTAAGCTTCTGGGTAAAAATATCGTTAAAGACTTTTGGATCTGTAACCTGATCAATCCTTAAAGTCAAAAGGCTTGCTTCCTGATTCAATGGATATACAGTCTGAAGCTCCTGCAGCTTTTTCTTTGCCTCAGTAAGGCGGAGAAGCCCTTCGGCGCGGCTTCCTTTTTTTATCAGTTCGCTTCCTTCCCTATAATACTGATGCGCAATGCTCAAAATCTGGGACATTTCAGGATAGAGCGGGGCAGTGGGCGAAAGTACGCGGCCTGTCTTCATCGAAAGCGCGGTGCCGACTAAAACCATGAGGTTTGTAATTTCTTCATCAGGTTCAACATTTGTAACTGCCCAGCGTGTCTTTGCCCGCGCTAAAAGATTTTCTGCTGCCTCAAAATTTCCGGCATAGTATTCATTTTTTGCACGCGTCTTAAGGCCGCGTACTTCAGCGACGATGATTTTATTTTCCGCTTCGTTGATGCCTTCTCCTAAGCGCGCCAGAAGCACATCGCTTTCTGCACGGAGCGACTTTGATTCCTGATGCAGGAAGGATTCGTTATAGCGCTCGCGGGACTGCTGGAGGCGCTGCCTTGCTTCATCAAAGTTTGATTTTGAAGCCGCCGTTTCTGCCTGTGAATATCTTAACCGCGCTTCGTTTAACGCGCTTTTAGCAAGTACTGTTTCAGCTTTTGCCCTTGCTATAAGCTCATCGCCCTGAGCTGAAAGCGACTGTAAATGTTCGTATGCATTTTTTACCGTTATTTCTTCTTCTGTAGAAAGACTGCGGCGGTTGGGCTGTTCGCTTTCAAAGCCTGAAAGTACGGTTTTAAGAAGCGCGCTGTCGCTGGTGATTTCTTTCTGCG
>CACYCX010000236.1 GCA_902772975.1 uncultured Spirochaetaceae bacterium | reverse complement strand
CCTTTAAGCGTGGAAGCCTCATCATCGTGCCGTCGTCTTCCATAATCTCGCAGCAGATTCCGCACTGCTTCAATCCGGCAAGCCTCATTAAATCAACAGTTGCTTCCGTGTGTCCGTTCCGAACAAGTACGCCGCCTTTTTTTGCGATAAGCGGAAACATATGTCCCGGGCGTCTGAAATCCTGTGGAACTGATTTTTCATTGCAGCATTCAATAACTGTTTTTGAGCGCTCGAATGCAGAAATTCCTGTCGTCGTGTCCTTGTGGTCAATTGAAACTGTAAATGCCGTTTCGTGGTTGTCGGTGTTTTCTGCGACCATCGGATAAAGTCCTAGTTTTGTTGCAAGCGTTTCTTCTATCGGCATGCAGATAAGGCCTTTTGCATATGTCGCAATGAAATTCAAATTCTCGCCGGTTGCAAATTCGCCGGCGCAAATCATGTCGCCTTCGTTTTCCCTGTCCTCGTCGTCGGAAACTAAAATTATTTTTCCGTTCCGTAAATCTTCAAGGGCTTCTTCAATTGTGTTGAATTTATCTTCCATAATAATCTCCGCATTGGTTGGTCAATTAATTGCTCAGCCAGTCAATCAGTTTTTTTTCTTTTTCCTCATTTGAAAATTCTGAAGAACCTGAATTTTTTATTCCAAGAAATTTCTGTATATATTTTGAAATTATATCGTTTTCAAGATTGACGATGTCGCCTGCTTTTTTTGAAAGCAGCGTGGTATTTTTTGAAGTGTGCGGAATAATTGAAACTGCAAATTCCTTTTCGTTGACGCTTGCAACGGTAAGGCTTATTCCGTCAATTGCAATCGAGCCTTTTTCTACAATCAGGTCTAAGATTGATTTTGGCGCGCTTATAAATACCCATGTCGCATTTTCTTCCTTAACAAGCCGCGATACAGTTCCTGTTCCGTCGATGTGGCCTGATACTATATGACCGCCAAAGCGCCCGTCTACAGGCATTGCCCGCTCAAGATTGACGCGCGAGCCGCCTTTTACCTGACTGAAGCTTGATCGCCTTACAGTCTCTGCCATTATGTCTGCGGTAAAGCCGTTTTTTACAATCGAAGTCACCGTAAGGCAGACGCCGTTTACCGCGATGCTGTCACCAATTTTTGTTCCTTCAAGAATGTCAGAACACGAAACAAAAATGCTTCCTGAATTTCCGGTTATTGAAATTTTTTCTACAATGCCTGTTTCTTCTATAATGCCTGTAAACATATTTTAATTGCCCCCGGTTTTATTATCTTCAGCACGCGGTAAACTTTCGTACTCAATCAAAAAATCATTTTCAATCTGGCGGAAAGCGCATGGCTTAAAGTAAAAGGCGGACTCTACTTTCTCAATTCCGTTTCCGCCAACAGGTGAGGGCGCATTCCTGCCGCCAAAAATTTTTGGTGAAACATAAGTGTAGATGTGATTGACGATTCCGCTTTCGAGCGCGCTGTAATTTATTTCTGCACCGCCTTCGATTAAAACGCTGTCGAGATTCTGACTTCCTAAAAAATCCATCAGCTTTACAAGGTCAACTTTTTTTTCTCCGCACTGGACTGTTTCAATTCCAAGGGAATTAAGAATGTCTTTGCGCTTTTGAATTTCTTCCGACTCTGAATTCTGAACTGCGTATGCTGCAATTGTCCTGACTTCTTTTGCGCTTCGGGCAATTTCAGAATCAGGAGGAAGCAGAAGCTTTGAGTCGCAGATTATCCTTACAGGATTACGGCCGCCTTCGATTCTGCATGTTAAAAGCGGATTGTCGTTAAGCACCGTGTTTATTCCTGCGAGAATGCATGAATATTTGTTGCGGAGTGAATGTGCGTGCTCCCGGCTTTTCTGGCAGGAAATCCATTTTGACTCTTTTGCGGCCGTTGCAATTTTTCCGTCAAGCGTCATTGCATATTTTAGCGCTACATAAGGCTTTCGCGTCGTGATAAAGTGAAAGAAAATCGGATTGAGATAATCGCATTCTTCTTTAAGGAAATCTTCCTTTACAGTGATGCCGTTCGATCTGAGGAACGCATTCCCCTTTCCGTGAACGAGCGGGTTGGGATCTCGGCTTCCGACGATTACTTCCTTGATTCCCGCGTCCAGAATTGCCTGCGTGCAAGGCGGCTGCTTTCCCTGATGGCAGCACGGTTCCAGCGTAACATAAATTGATGCTCCCCGCGGGTCGTTATGCTTTTCAGCGCAGTCTTTTAATGCTTCCCGCTCTGCATGGAGATTTCCGTATTCGCGGTGAAAACCTTCGCCGATAATTTTGTTGTCCTTTACGATTACTGCTCCGACAAGCGGATTTGGATTTGTGCGACCTTCGCCTTTTTTTGCAAGCTCAATTGCGCGGCGCATAAAAGAAATGTCTGATTGTGATTCTATATTCTGTTCGTTCATAAATCCTCTCCCATCCAGACTTTACTGTCGGCTGCGGAATTTCACCGCATCGTGCTTTTGGATTTTCCAAAGGCTTGCTGGCTCATGCGAACGCGCCGCATTTACAGCCGGTGGAGAATTTCACTCCGCCCTGAAGATTACGATATTAGAATATCAATATGTTTACTGTTCGTCAATTACGTGTGCGTTATGCTATTATTTGTGCAAAATAGGAATACGCGGAAAAATTAATCATTCAGATAATTTGCCGTGTAGTAATTAAACTCCATAATGGACTGCATGTAATTTATCAGAACCTGATAGTACGAAACTTCTGCGGAAATATATTTCTGATCCTGATTTAAAAGATTGTCGACTGTAATCAAGCCTGCATTGAACCTTTTCTGTTCGTTTTCGTAAAGCTTTTTCTGCAGGGTCAAAACGTCATCGGCATCCGAAACAAGATTCTTGTAAATTTCAAGCTTTTCGGCCGCATTCTGAATTTGAATTTTGAGCGTGTTTTTTGCTTTGTTGTAATTGGTAAGCGTCGTCTTGTATTCTGCATTTGCCTGATCAAGAACGCCTCTTTTTTTTTTTTTTTTTTT
>CACYCX010000235.1 GCA_902772975.1 uncultured Spirochaetaceae bacterium | reverse complement strand
TTTGCCGGAATCTTGTTGAATTCCTTGCGTGAAAGGAGAACGTATTCCATAAGGAGCGCACCCATCTGGTTTCCTGAAAGAAGTACGAACTTTCCGTCCTTGTCAGGGAATGCCGTACCGAAGCGGTCTGAGTCAGGGTCTGTTGCCATAACGCAGTCTGCCTTTTCCTTTGCGCCAAGCTCAAGTGCAAGCTTAAGTGCAGGAGCTTCTTCCGGATTCGGCTTTTCTACTGTAGGGAAGTTGCCGTCCGGCTCGCGCTGTTCTGGAACTGTGATTACCTTAAGTCCAAGATCGCCGAGCACTTTTTCAACATGCATTGCGCCTGTTCCGTGAAGCGGTGTGTAAACGATTTTTACGCTGCCTGCCTTTTCCTTGATGAGCTCAGGGCGGAAAAGCTGCTCCTTACACATTGCCCAGAATTTTTCGTCGATTTCCTTGTCAATTAAAACAAGAGAGCCGTTCTTGAGTGCTTCTTCGCGGCTGATAGTCTTAATTTCCTTTACTGCGTTAACTTCTTCGATGATTCCCTTGTCGTGCGGCTCGATTACCTGTGCACCGTCATTCCAGTAAGCTTTGTAGCCGTTGTACATGCGCGGGTTGTGCGAGGCTGTTACGACAACACCTGTATCAGCCTTAAGCTGCCTGATAGCGTAAGAAAGCTCAGGAGTAGGGCGGAGTCCGGAAAAGAGATATGCCTTGATTCCGTTTGCTGCAAAAATCAGCGCGGTTGCTTCTGCAAATACGTCTGAATTAAGGCGGCTGTCATATGCTACGACAGCAGAAAGCTTTCCGGCTTTTGCCTTTTCAGGGAATGCCTTGATTACATAATTTGCAAGCCCCTGTGTTGCCTGATTGATTTCAAGTGTGTTCATGCGGTTAGTACCGCCGCCCATGATTCCGCGAAGTCCGCCTGTTCCGAATTCAAGTGTCTGTTAGAAGCGGTCTTCAAGCTCCTTAAAATCTTCTTTTGCTACAAGTTCTTCAACTTCTTTTCTGAAGCGCTCATCTTTTTCTGCGGCAATATAGGCCTTTGCCCTTTCTAAAATTTCTGCTTTTTCCATGGTCTAACTCCCATAAATTATATTATTACGTCCGAAATAGTCAGAAGCTTTGTTTCCCATTCAAGAAGCTCAGCTTCCTTTTCAGCGTTTGTTCCCTTTACGTCACACAGAATCCTGAAAACAGGCTCCGTTCCGCTTCCCCTCATCCAGATAAATGAAGAAGGCTCATGCGAATCGTTTTCGTAAAAAATTATTTTAAGTCCGCCTTTTCCGCTTAAACTGAAATCAGTAACATTTTCCTTTTCTTCAGTTCCGTTGGTAATGACGGCATTGTAGCCTGTGATGTTGTATTTTTTCAGAAGACCGTCCGCGCCGTTTTTCCATGAAGCTTCGAATGCATTCTGAAAATTCTTTTTAAGCTGCGCGTGATCCTTAAGGTTGACTTTTGTAATGGCGCGCTTTTCGCTTACGCCTGTAGTCGTATATTCAGGAAGAGTATCAAGTATGTCCTGAATTGAAAAATTATCTGAGTAAGGCTTTCCGATTTTGTCGCACCACATGTGGAAAAGGCCTTTTTTTACCTCACCCTTTGCGTCTTTGGAATCCTTGAGGGTTAAAAGCTTGATGAAGGCAAAAACAGTGTTGAGCGGATCGCGCACGTTTGCAGGAAATGTAATTGTTCCGCCGTTCGAGCCTTCGCCTAAAATGCGGACTGTGTAGCCTTCCTTACGCGCCTTGCGGGCAAGATTTACGACATTTGCTTCGCCGACTTCAGCCCGGAAAACCTTTGCGCCAAAATGCCCAGCGATTTCATTAATGCGCATTGATGTGGGGCAGTTGACCGCGACGGCCTGCCTGATTTCGCTATCGCCGGAATTAATCCATGCAGTAAAGGCAAGCTCGGAAAGAACAGAAAGGCTGAATACCTCCTGTGCCTTTAAGACTTCGGCTTTACCTGTTTTTTCGTTCCAGTAAACGATGTTTCCGCGGTCGCCGTCGCAATCAGGCATGTAGCCTAAAATCGCGTCCTTCTTTCCTTCCTGCTGAAGCTCCTGCATTCTTTTTGCAACATGGACGAGGTTTTCCGGCTCCGGGATTATTTCGTGTACGATCTGTCCGGGCTTGTCATTGAACGGATAAAAATTGATTCCGTGTGATTTAAAGAAATCAGCATCTATGGAAAGGGTGCGCGCGCTTCCGTTCATGTCGCATACAATTCCAACCGGATT
>CACYCX010000234.1 GCA_902772975.1 uncultured Spirochaetaceae bacterium | reverse complement strand
TGCGATTTCAGAAAAACAGATGGACGGCGAGGATAAGGATTTTCTTTTCTTATATAACGATTACGGCGAATTCCTTAAGCAGAATGATTTTTACGAGCCTTCCTGGAACGAAAAGAATTTTGATTCTAAAGGGAAAAAATATATCTTTTTTTATCCGGAAATAATCGATGACTTTTTAGATTACGAAAAGCTTTTGTCATGCCCGGATGTGCGCCTCGTTAAGCTTGAACCGGTTGAGGCCGGCGACAATTCAGAGAGCCCGTCTTACAGGATGTTTTCTAATTTGAGGACGGAACTCAGGAATGTGGCACTGGAAATAAGGGAGCTAATCGAAAAGGGCGTTCCGGTTAGTGAAATAGCGCTTACGGTTCCTGACATGGATTCGCTGCGTCCTTATGTTGAACGCGAGCTTGATTTATATTGCATTCCTTATAAAATGCGCGCAGGAAAGAGCCTTACAAAAGGAAACGCCGGCCGGATTTTTGAAGAGATAAAGGCATGCGGTGATTCAGATTTTTCGTATAACACAATGCGCACACTTTTGCTGGACGGCTTTGTTCCCTGGAAGGAAATGGAGCTTAATGAAATTCTTGTCCGTTTGGGAATGGAAAGAAAATGCTTTTGTTCGTATAACGAAAGTTCAAAAGGAAAAATCGATGTATGGGAAGAATCACTTCCTGACGTTGCTCTCATAAACAGAACGGATGGCTTTACCGTAAAGGAATATTATAAAAAAATTAAAAAAGGAATTCTTTCTTTAACTCAGGCAAAAAGCTTTAAGGCGCTCAGAAAAAACTGGACTTCATTTAAAGAAGATTTTTTATCTGAAAAAATGTTTTCAAGTGAATCAAACCTGATAATCGGACTTTGCATCGAAAATCTGGAGCAGCTGATTTCAATTGAAGACACCGTGCTTGAAAAAAGTGACTGCAGAATTTCTGTTAGCAATCATTTTGCATTTTTTACTGATACGATTAAAAATTCTACATATCAAAAGCAGAATAAAAATTCAGGCATTTCGGTTATGCCTTACAGATTGTCAGCAGGCGCCGCTTTTCCGTATCAGTTTATAATCAATTCAAGCCAGAAAGCGCTTTCTGTAGAAAAAAGAAATTTGACGTTCCTCAGTCAGAAAAAAAAAATGCAGCTCGGCGTCGAGGAAACGGAAAATCCGTCTTCTGCATTTATACGCCTTTACAATATTACAGGCTCAGCCTTTTTTTCTGCTTCGGAACAGACGGCGGGAGGTTTTGCCATTCCGCATGGTTTTTTAATCCCGATTCTTGGCGAGAACGGAAAGGAAATTTTCGACAGCGTGCGGCTTTGTAACAAAGATTTTATCAGGCAGGAAAAGGATTTTCTGTTTGAAAAGTCGCGCAATTTTCCTGAATATATTACGGCCGCTCAGAAAAACGAGTTTGCGCAATGGCAAAACCGCTCAGCGCAAGGCGGCGCAAAACCGGAATGCAGCGCGATTGCAAGTGGCGGCGCAAAACCGGAATGCAGCTCTCTGTACAGCGAGGATTTAAAAAAGCTCATCCGTGAAGCAATAATAAAAACAGATCTTGAAGGAAAAGAAAATGTATCAGTTTCTCCAACGACATTAAAAGCTTATAAAGGCTGTCCGCGTAAATGGCTTGTTCAAAAAATAATCGGGCTTGATGAAGATTCGCTTGCACTTGACCTTTACTCAAGCTACGACATGGGAAAAATCAGACATAAAATGCTTGAGCTTCTGTTTGAAAAATTTCCTGATATTCCGGAAGTTAAAGACAAGAAATTTGAAAATGAAAGCGAGATGCGAAAATTCCTTTCAGAAAATCTTTATGCGGCGTTCAATACGGCTGACGTTTATAATAAAAACAAAAACAACAGCGCGCTTGTAAGAAGCATACTTGATTCAGTCGGTGAGAATTTTATTGATGACACGATTAACTTTTTAAAAGTTTTTTCTGGAAAATACAAGGGGTGGCATGTAAGTTCAGTTGAAAAGGAACTTAAGATGCAGGGCGAAAACAATCAGTTTTTCTATAACGGAAGGACAGACTGCGTTTTGAGCAATGATCTTGGAAATTCTGCGATTGTAGATTTTAAAAATTTCGGCGTTCCGGGTATTAATGACTGCTTTGTTGATGAGGACGGAAACCTTTATAATTTCCAGATTCCGTTTTACATCAAGCTTTACCAAAATAATGTAAAGGGCGCTGATGTCGTAAGGGCAGATTTTTATTCGATAAAGGGTGATAAAAAAACTGAGGTCATTAAATCAAAAGAAGCTTTTACAACAAAGAAGGGCTTTAAAGAAGATGAATATCTTGCACAGGAGCAGTCAAAGAATCTTGCAATTACAGCTCTTGAAAAAGAAGCTGAAAAATTTTCTTCTGAAGCAAGGTCTGCATTTATTGAAGGAAAGCCTTTTAAAATCGACATGAGGAATTGCAGTCAGAGGCAATTCTGTTCAGGATGTTCACTCAGCAATTTGTGCCGTACGCTTTATACGGTGTCGCCTGCAATTTTAGAAAATGAATCTGAATATTCTACGGAGAAAAAATAATGAGTCAGAGTTCTGATTATAAATATCTTGATTTACTTTCGCGTCCGCTTGATGAAAGCCAGAAGGCCTGCTGCGTAAGTGAAGGCAATACAATTGTCGCCGCCGGTGCGGGTTCCGGGAAAACGCAGGTGCTTGCAACAAGATTTGCATGGCTTGTAATGTCAAAGGAAATTCCTGCTTCACGAATCCTTACGCTTACCTTTACCAAGAAAGCCGCCGCCGAAATGTATCAGCGAATATATCAGACACTTTCTTTTTTCTCGTCATGCCCCGAGACTCCTGCAAAGGAAAAAGCTCTTGCGAAAAAAGCGCTTGATGAATTTTCGGACGTCCATATCCAGACACTTGATTCATACTGTGCTTCTGTGGTTAAGGCGGCGGCGTCTCGCTACGGTATCAAGCCTGATTTCAATTCAGCATCAGGCGGTGATAACGATATTTACATGGCGGCTGTTTCATTTATAATGGAACGCCTTGAGGATCCTGTAATAAAGGAATTATTGAAAGGCGGCGACATCGAAAATGTTGCAAAATCAATCTTTATCGATATAATTCAGACTTATACTTCGGTTGCAACAGAAGACGATTTTTTTGAAAAATACATTTCAGTTCAAAATAAAAAATTATCTGATATCTGGAATGAAAACATAAAAAAGCTTCCGTCTCTGATAAATGATTTGTTCCGTGCAATCGAAGAAAAACCGTTAAATCCCGGTACTGATTATGAAAAATCTTTTGAGAAGGCAAAGCAGTTAACTCCTGACTGCCTTAAAGGCGCGTGGTTTGGCGCTGAAGCGGAAACAGGTCCGATTATTCTTTCGCTTTCTGATTTTGAAAGCGGCTTGAATGTTACAAAAGCGACTTCAGTTTATAACTGGCTTGATGCATTGAATTTTGATCAAACTAAGAAAGGCTACAATGAAATAGTAAGGGCTGCGATTGCTCCGCTTCGTTCAAAAGATTCCAAGGGGCGGGGCGAGATTCCGGAAAAAATCATGAATGTCGCGCCTTACATAATCGAGGCGGAAAAATTAAAGCACATCGCCTCGTTGTTTTCAGAGTTCATGTTTATCGTAAACAGGAAAAAGCGGGTAAGCGGAAACCTTTCATTTAAAGATATTGTGGAGCTTACATTAAAAATTCTTCGTGAAAATTCTGAAATCCGTGAGCAGGAAGCGTCATCGTTTGACAAAATCATGATTGACGAATTCCAGGATAACAACGAAGAAAACAAGGAGCTTTTGTTCCTTTTGTCAAAGGACAAAAACGGTGACATCGACAAAAATAAATTATTCTTTGTAGGAGACGACAAGCAGTCCATCTATAAATTCCGCGGTGCTGATGTCGAAGTATTTAACAGGCTTTCTGAAGATTTAAAAATCAAGCCGCTTCATATGTCGAATAATTACCGTTCAAACCGTTCGCTCCTTGAGGCATTCAATTATATTTTCGGCTATTACAAAGGTACCGGACTTAACGCAAAGGATTTGCGGCTTGAAAAACCGGAAGGCGAGTGCAATTCTCTTTTTCCGCAGCATAAAACCGCAATGTATGAGGCAGATTTTCCGATTGAAAGCGCGGCTGAATTTCCTAAGGCAAAAGAGAAAACTGAAATAAAAGATGAAAGCCCTCATGTTCATTTCTGCATTTTTAACACAAATATAAGTGAAGAAAATCTTAAAGATTTCGGTGCGGAAACACCGGAAGAAATAAGCTGCATGCAGGATTTTAACCTTCAGGAATCATATTTTATCGCAAATAAAATTCATGAGCTTCATAATCAGGGAATTCCATATTCAAAAATAGCGGTACTTGACAGGTCGACAACGAACCGCAACGTGTTAAAGGCGGCTTTATCAAGGCTTTCGATTCCGTATGAAGCCGACAGGCAGTCGAATATTTTTGAAGAGGCGCCAGTAAATGATGTGTTGAGTTTTTTCAGGCTTTGCGTATATCCGAGCGACATAATGTCTTTTGCCGTTTTCCTTGCTTCTCCTTTTACAGGGCTTTGTGAGAGGGAAGTGGAAAAAGTGATTGCATTCTTCCAGGTTCAGGCAAATTACAATTCTGAAAATCAGATGCGGCCGGTAGCGTTTAAAATTCCCGGAATGACTGATGAAGAGCTTTGCAATAAGCTTTCAGATTTTCTTTGTGAAAATTCTGTTAAAAAATTTATTGCAGCAAAAAAGTTTTTTGAGGAGCTTTCGTCGTTTGCTCTTTACAATCCGTTAACTGAAACGCTTACTAAATTGTGGTATCAGAGCGGATACAAATTTGAGACGATGTGGAATAAGCCGGTCAGCGCATTTAATGAGCTGTATGATTTTCTTTTTGAGACTGCGCGCGTTTGTGATGAAGGCGGAAATACTGTTTCATGGTTTGTTGATCAGCTTGAAAGCATCAAGTATTCTTCAGCTTCAAGCGATAACGATTCCGAGCTTGATTTGAGTAAAATTGAGTATCAGGTTGAAAAAAAAGATGCCGTTCAGTTAATGACAATCCATAAGAGCAAGGGACTTCAGTTTCATACAGTATTCGTGACGGGGCTTTTTCCGTACAAGGATATTACGATAAAACAGGGTAACGCAACTTTTTCAAAGGAATACGGATTGATTTATAATCTTCCCGGTTGCAAAAATCCTTTTTTTAACGAAACGGTTGAAATTGAAAAGAGCAAGGAAAAGGCAGAATTCCTTCGTGTTGCATATGTAGGCTTTACCCGCGCAGAGGAAAATCTTTATGTTACTGGAAGAATCGATTTTGTAAGCAGAAAGGTTTTTTCTGTGCTTGAAAATTTCTGCATTACAAAAATAAACTCGCTTTCTGAGGAAGAAAGCAAAAGGTTTTATGAATGGAAGAGCGTTTCAATTCCTGAAGGAAAAATAACATTTGAAATGTACAAGCCTGTGCTTCCTGAAACAATCTATCATTCTGAGATGAAGGGGCGCGGAAATTCGATCGAAGAAAAATTGTCGTTCATAAAGTCTGCGTCTCAATTGTACGATAAGGCCAAAATAATCGGAAAATTTGACGACAAGCTTAAGGCATTTTCTCCAAGCCAGCTTGAGCGTTACGATGAGGATTCTGACGGAAAGCACGCAAGCGACCCGTATCCTGAAATTAAGGATGCCGTTGAAAGCACGTTCCGCCTTGTATGGAAAAAGAATGAGGATACAGGAGAAGTGACTCAGGTAAAGGCGTACGATTTCGGGTACAATGATTTTGGTACACTGGCGCATGACTACATGGAAAATCTTGTCCGGTATTTAAGTGAAGGAAAGCTTTTGCAGTTTGAAAATTACCTTCCGCCTTTTGAGATGACGGCTTCGCTTTCTGAAGAACACAGAAAAAATGTAATTT
>CACYCX010000233.1 GCA_902772975.1 uncultured Spirochaetaceae bacterium | reverse complement strand
TATTCTTCAAAAAAAGCGCTTGTATACAACAAGACTGTTTCTGATTACGAAGTTTCTGGTAAGAAGCTTAACCTTGCGGAAGCAGTCTGTATGGAATAAAAATATAAGGCCGCCCGGGATGGTACAATGCCGTATGATTGTACAGGGCGGCTTGGTTGGGGATTTAAAATCCTAGCGGACTTTAAAGAAGATGCCGATTGCAAAAATTGAAATCAAAAGCTGGATGATTAAAAACTTAATCAGAACCTGAGTCGCTGACCAGCCGCGGTTTTTCCTCATGTGATCATGAAGCGGAAACCTTGTGTGCTCAAAAATCTTGATTTTAAAGAATCTTAAAAGCGCCACCTTTATAAGTCCCATTCCGCCGTTTACAAAAATGATTGAAGAAGTTGCAAGGAACATAAAAGGATTTCCTGTTACAAGAACTGCGGCGCCGATAAAAAATCCGAGCGCGCGGCTTCCTGCATCTCCCATCATTACGTTGCTCGGGAAAGCATTGTGCCAGAGATATCCCATCAGGACGCCGACCATCGCAAATGTAATTACGCCCCATGTTGCACCAGTTGGAATTGACGGAACAAGAAGGTATGCCGCAAGGTCCTTGTGTCCAAGTACAAAATAGAAAAGGAAACCTAAAATCATAAGTGCAAGGAGAATCAGCGTTGAAGAAAGCCCGTCGACGCCGTCCGTGCAGTTTGTTGTATTGATCGAAGCCCATATAAGTATTGTTCCGACCGTAATGTAAAGCCATGCCGGAACTGCCAGCGGAGTTGCTATGAACGGAAGCCAGTACCGTACTATGCCGTCCGAGCTTGTTCTTGAAATGCATACGTAAAGGAGAATTGAAGCGCCGAGGCTTATCGCAAGATCAAGGGCGCCTTTTAAATATTCCCCCCAGCTTGTAACGCTTCTGTCATCAAGATAGCCTGTTACCATCGAAAGCCATGTGAGTGTAATTATCCCGACCTGAAGCGGAGACAGCGGAACGCACAATGTGCAGATTATTACGAATACAGTTATAAAAAAAGAACCGGCGCCTGTCGGTTTTCCCTTTGCTGCCTCTGGATTAGGAGTGAATTCCCTTCCCCTGTCGTGAGGAAGCTTGTCGTATATACGCGGCATGAATTTATAGCAGATAAAAAAACCAAGATAAAGTGCGATTACAATAAGAACGGCGAATGATTGAAGAAGTCGTGCAGGTCCGAAGCCGAAAGATTTCTGAAGAAATTCGCCCAGATAATAAAGCATTATTGCCCCCAGTTCAAATGTGAGCCTTAATTATAGCAAGTTTTGCGTGTCATTTCAATAAAGGCCGCTAATAGACATGGATATTCAAATTCAATAATATTATGTTCGAAGGTTAGCATTATGACTAAGGAAGAAAAATTACAGCGAATTATCGAAATGGAAAAGCTGCTTGACTCCATTCAGGATGTTGATGTCCTTCTTGAAAGAGTTCTGACTGAAGCGCGGGTTATAGTTCGTGCGGATGCCGGTTCGATTTATGTAGTGGAAGAAAATAACCTTAAGATTAAATATGCCCAGAATGATACTGAGCTTCACGGACTTACACAGGGCGAAAAGCTGCCGTATACTTTCTTTTCATTTCCGATAAACGAAAAGTCAATTTCAGGCTATGTTGCATATTCAGGACAGTCACTTAATATAGAAGATGTTTACGAGATTCCAGCTGAAATGCCGTACAAATTCAATACGACGCCCGATAAGACAAAAAATTACCGCTCAAAGTCAATGTATGTGCTTCCCCTTAAAAATGCAGCCGGCAAAGTCCTTGGCGTTTTGCAGATGATAAATGCGCGGGACGAAGACGGGAACGTCATCAGCTTTGATTCTGATGCTGAGCTTTATATAAATCATTTTGCCTCGAGTGCGGCACAGGCACTGGAGCATGCATATATTACGAGCAACATGGTTCGCCGCATGCTCAAGATGGCTGAATTCCGTGACCCGAAGGAGACATACGCACATGCAGAGCGCGTATCAAATTTCGCGCTTGAAATATACGACCGCTGGGCATTTAACCATAATGTTCCTGTTGCCGAATCGCACCGCTTCCGTGATGCGCTCAAAATAGCAGCCAAATTTCACGATGTAGGAAAGGTCGGAGTATCAGACATTATTCTTAAAAAAACATATCCGCGCTTTACCCCGGAAGAGCGTTCGATAATGCAGGGTCATACATGTATCGGCGGAAACCTGTTTGAGCCTGTAGAATCATTTTTGGATCAGATGTCGCGCGATGTTGCCCTTCATCATCATGAGCACTGGGATGGAAGTGAATCAAGTTATCCGGGAGATGTAGATTACATATCGTACAAAATCGGCGAACCGCTTCCTGAGCACAAAAACATTTCAGGCGAGCAGATTCCGCTTTCTGCAAGAATTGTTTCTGTAGCAGATGTTTTTGATGCATTGAGCCATAAGCGGTGTTACAAGGAAGCGTGGTCTATTGAAGAAGCCTTTAATGAAATTCAGGCGGGCGCCGGAACTCAATTTGATCCTGAAGTCGTGCTCGCCTTTATGCAGATAAAGGAACGAATTTCTGCTATTCAGCTTGCGTATCCTGATTCGGAGTAGCGGAAGCTTTGTTTATAAGCCTGTGGATTTCCCGGTCAAAGCAATTTGCAAACTGGCTGAATTCTTTTGTTGAGTATGAATAGCGGACTGTCCTGCTTTTGTCAAAGCCCATTCCCATTCCTGAAATGGCAATTGAAAGCTCCCGTTCGGAAAGCTTCCGCTTTATGTTTTCTTTTGTAAATACGTCGCCGCGGTCGTTTATCGTTACGATTTCTTTTTTGATTAATTCATCTGCAAGCGGAATATCGCGCGTAATCACAATGTCATTTCCAGTTGCGTTATTCATAATGAATAAATCTGCTGCCTGTGATTCCTTTGAGCATATGACCATGGAAAAATTGTCGCCTGCATCCTCGGCCGGAATGTTTTTATTTGCTGCAAAGATTATTTTAAGGTTAAGCTTTTTGGAGTACGATAAAAGATATGTCCGTACCATTTTGGGACATGAGTCGGCGTCAACAAAAATCGTGACGCTCATTTTAATGCCTGCTCTATTTTTTCTATCATTTCAAGGGTGATGCGTTCTGTTTCGCTGTCCTGTCCCTGGGCAATTTTCCGCTGGAATCCGCGTCCCTTTTCTTTCTCTTTAAAAAGCTCGTCTGCAATCAGAATGCCTGCAAGTACTGCGACTTTTTTCTGATCCTGCAAATTGTCTTTTGATTGAATTTCATTACAGATTGAAGAATAATAATCTCGGATTTTGTTCAGGTAAGAATCGTCTTCTTTTGATTGAATGGCAAACGATGTGCCCAGGATATTAATCTGTAATATTCCCATGTTGAATTAAAAAATATCTACCGGCTGGTCAGACTCGATTTCATCTTCCGAGTCAAAATTGATTTCCGAACCGTTAAATAGCGTATCCTGCTGTTCTTCTTCTGCAGGGGCTTCCTGCAATGCTGTCTGTTCTTCAGCGGTAACGCCTTCGCCTGTAAAAGGAGGCGGTGTCTGTTCTGGCTGCTCTGACTGAACGGCTGGTTCTTCTTGTGTTTCTGCCTGTTCGTTTTGTGGAACAGAAGCCGGAGCCTCCTGCGATGGAGCAGGGGATTCCGGTTTATTTCCGGCCTGATTCAATACTGCGTTCTCGATTGAATTAAGCCGGTCAAGCGCGTTAAGGATTCCATCTTCGATTGTCTTTTCATCATTTTCAAAAGCCGAAAGTAACTCCGTTTTTTCAGAAAGCGCATTTGTGAGCTGTGAACACTTTGTGCGCAAAGCATCGTTTTCTGCTTTCAGCTGCTGTATTTTTGCAACAGCACTATCGACCTTTTCCTGAAGTAAAAGAACCTGATTGATGGAAATCATAACTTATGCCTGAATTGCCTTCTTGGCTGCCTCTACGACTGCCTTGAATGCTGTAGGATCTTCAATTGCCATGTTTGACAATGCTTTGCGGTTAAGCTGGATTCCAGCCTTTGCAAGACCATTGATAAAGCGTGAGTATGAAAGACCCTCATCGCGTACAGCGGCATTAATACGTGCAATCCACAATGAGCGGAATGTATGCTTTTTGTCGTGGCGATCTACATAGGCATGGTCAAGTGCCTTTGTTACAGCGTCTTTAGCTGCTTTATAATTTGAATGGCGGCGTCCCTTGAATCCTTTAGCGAGCTTAAGGATTTTTGAACGGCGGTTATTGCGTTTTGTTCCGTCTACTGCTCTTGACATCTTTACACCTCATTATCCATAAGGAAGCATCTGCTTCCTGACGCGTGCTGCATCTGCTTCTGCAAGAATACCTGCTGAGCGGAGCTGTCTCTTTCTTTTTGGAGAACGCTTTGTCAAAATATGACGAAGGTTCATCTTCTTGTACTTGACCTTTCCTGTTCCGGTCAATGAAAAACGCTTTGCAGCGGATTTCTTTGTCTTCATCTTAGACATAGTAAAACCTCGTTATTTTGTGGCTTTTGCTGAGATTGTCATCGACATGAACTTGCCTTCCATTGCGGCCGGCTTTTCGATGACATACGCCGAAGTAAGCCTCTTAAGAACTTCATTCAGGACATCAAATCCGAGTTCGGTATGAGCAAGCTCGCGTCCGCGGAAACGGATCGTAACCTTTACTTTGTCGCCCTCGTCAAGGAATTCCTGTACATGTTTAGCTTTCGTGTCAAGATCGCCTGAACCGATTTTAGGCTGCATCCTGATCTCTTTTAATTTTAATACCTTCTGGTTTCGTTTGGAATCACGGAGTTTCTTTTCCTGTTCGAACCGGTATTTTCCGAAATCGAGTATTTTACAAACAGGCGGGTTTGCATTTGGCGCCACTTCAACAAGGTCGAGCTCTCGCTCTTTTGCCATTTTGAGTGCTTCAACAGTAGGAACAATGCCTTTCTGGTTGCCCTCATCGTCTATAAGTCTGACCTCTCTAACACGAATCTGTTCATTAATCCGTGTACCCTTATTGTTGTCTGCCAACAGTCCTCCTCGTGCTTATAAAACACACACATATAATTAAGCGTATTTTTTATTATATTGAAAAAAAGTTAATGTGTCTAGCACGGAGTGCTTTTTTGTTCCCAAACAGGCTCTTATTCTGCTCCGTAGCGGCGCGATTTTTACTGCGTAAAATCGCTTTTTTGGTTCCGGGTGCTTATTCTTTCCCAAACTTATGCTGAAGAGTTACGCGATTTT
>CACYCX010000232.1 GCA_902772975.1 uncultured Spirochaetaceae bacterium | reverse complement strand
GTCCGCCTCGATCGCCATACAGAAAACGCACTCAAAATTGCAAAATGGCTTAAGACAAACAGCGCCGTAAAAAAAGTTTATTATCCAGGTCTGGAAGATGCTCAGGGATACGAAATCAACAAAAAGCAGGCAAAAAACGGCGGCGCAATGATAAGCTTTGAGCTTAAAGAAAATTATGATTATAAAAAATTCTTTTCTTCACTTGGACTTATTGCGCTGGCAGAAAGTCTCGGTGGTGTAGAAAGTCTCGCCTGTCACCCTGCAAGCATGACGCATGCTTCAATCCCGCGTGATATCCGCGAAAAAGTCGGAATCACGGACGGCTTAATCCGTCTTTCAGTAGGAATCGAAAACGCAGACGATTTAATCGAAGATTTAACACAGGCAATCAACAGCGCAAGATAACTGGCGCAACGCAAACTTGATAATTATGGGAGACTTTAAATATGAAATACTATGAATCGATGCAGGACTTAATCGGAAACACACCGCTTGTCCGTCTTAATAATATCGACCTTCCAGAAGGAATAAATATTTTTGCAAAGCTTGAATTGATGAACCCGGCAGGAAGCGTTAAAGACAGAGTAGGACGCGCAATGATTAAGGATGCCGAAGAGCGCGGCTTACTCAAAGAAGGCGGCACTATCGTTGAGGGAACAGCCGGAAACACAGGGCTTGGAATTGCATTTGCTGCCCTTGAAAAAAAATATCGTGTAATATTTGTCGTTCCCACAAAGTTCAGCGTGGAAAAGCAAACCCTTATGCGCGCGCTTGGAGCGGAAATCGTAAACACGCCTCGTGAAGAAGGAATGCTCGGTGCGGCCCGTAAGGCAGAAGAAATTAAAACTTCAATCCCGGGTGCCGTTTCTCTTCAGCAATTTAAGAATCCTGCAAACCCGCTTGCACACTATACAACGACCGGCCCGGAAATCTACAGCGCGCTTGATGGTAACATTGACTATTTTGTTGCCGGAGCCGGAAGCGGTGGTACATTTGCAGGAATTGTACGCTATTTAAAAGAACAGAATCCTGATATCAAAGGAATTCTGGCAGATCCATTGGGCTCTACAATGGGTGGCGGCGAGCATGGAGATTATGATATTGAAGGAATCGGAAATGATTTTGTTCCTGATACAATGGACATGTCGCTTGTAGATAAAGTAATCAAAATTACTGATAATGACGCATTCGACGGAGCACGGGAACTTGCAAAAAAAGAAGGCATCATAGCCGGAAGTTCAAGCGGCGGCGCTTTTTCGGCAGCTAAAAAACTTGCAAAGGAAATTGCAGAAAGTCACGGCAAAAAAAATATAAACATTGTAATTGTTTGCCCGGATAGAGGCGATCGTTATTTCAGTAAAGGACTTTATCAATAGCAGCTTTTTATCCTGCATGGTTTTCAAATGAACAGAAATAATGGTAATATTCATATATGACTTTACAGCAATTAAAATATGTAATCGGAATATCAGAAACAGGCTCATTTAACAAAGCTGCGGAAAAGCTGTATATTTCTCAGCCTTCTCTTACCAGTACGATTCATGATCTGGAAAATGAGCTTGGAATTACTATTTTTAATCGCACGGGAAGAGGCGTAACGCTTACTAACGACGGAACAGAATTTCTTTCTTCCGCAAAGCAGCTTTATTTGAATTACCAGAATCTTATGGAAAAATATAGCGGTGAGGGAATCGGATACCGAAAAAAATTCGGAGTTTCAACGCAGCATTATTCCTTTGCCGTAAAAAGTTTTGTTGAAATGGTAAAAAAATTCAACACAAACGAATATGAATTTGCTATTCGCGAAACAAAAACTCAGGATGTAATAAATGATGTTGCAGGACTTAAAAGCGAAATTGGAATTTTGTATTTAAGTGATTTTAACCGCAAAATAATTCAGAATCTTTTAAAATCGCGCGAGCTTGAATTTCATCCGCTCATAGACTGCAAGGCATTTGTCTATATCTGGAAAGGTCACCCTCTTGCAAAGCATAAATCAATTTCTTTCAAGGAGCTTGAAGATTATCCGTGTCTCTCATTTGAACAGGGTGAAGGTGCGTCATTTTATTTTGCTGAAGAAATTCTAAGCACAAATGAGTATCACAGGGCAATTAAGGCAAATGACAGGGCTACAATGCTAAACCTTATGGTAGGCTTAAACGGTTACACCTTATGCTCAGGAATAATCTGCGAAGAATTAAATGGTGAAGATTACATTGCAGTTCCCTTCCGTGAAGAAAATGAGCAGATAAATAGAATTATGGAAATCGGATATATCACAAAAAAGAATTTCAATTTAAGCAATATTGGAAAAACATATATCGAAGAAATCAAAAAATACCTTGGCGTAAACTGATACTGAATAATTTACGGATATACTTTTTAATCATAAAATCATATTATAATTATTTTTTTTTGAGACCTATAAATTTTCCATTATAATCATAAACTTTGACATATTTTGATTTTGGCATATAGTCATTATTGATATCACTGTCTGAACAGCTGATAAAACCATCCATAACGATATCAGAGCAGCCAGCATTTTGTAGATATTTTATAAAATCAATCCGGTTTTTCGGTACATCATTTTCAAAAACAAGAGTTATCTGTTTTTCTATACAAAACTTTTTAACACCTTTGGAAAATGGTAAAACTATAGCATCTTTCGGTTTTATTTCAGGAAATTCAAAAAAAATTCTTTTATAGCTTTCATCGTTTATTTCATAAATATTGGCCCATGCGGAATCGAATCCTTTTATATAAACAATTTTATATTTTTCATCAAAATCAGAATCAGTAACAAGCGGCTTTTCTTTAGTAAAAATTTTTTTAAGGAATTTCGTGAGATTCATATTTCAATATAGAATATAGTTCGTTTATAATTAATCGTCAAAAAAAAACAAAGAGCCTGCAACAAAAAATGCCCGGCAGCCTTTCTAAAATTGGAAGCGCGTTAAAAAGAAAACAGGAAGGTTTACTTTAGCGCTC
>CACYCX010000231.1 GCA_902772975.1 uncultured Spirochaetaceae bacterium | reverse complement strand
TCGTAAAAAAGGCGATGATTGATGTTTCGGATGCGCTTTTTAAATCAGGCTCAAAGGCTCACCTTCTGCTTCAGGTTCATGATGAACTCATACTTGAATGTCCTGATGACAAAGCCGAAATCGAAAAGACAATAAGCCTGCTTCACGAAAAAATGGAGAACACAGTAAAGCTTTCCGTTCCATTGAGAATTTCTGTTGAATACGGGAAAAGCTGGGGAGAATTCCATTGATAATCTGCGTAACAGGTCCGATGGCGTCAGGAAAAAACGAGGCGTCAAAAATCCTTTCGGACATGGGCTGGAAAGTAATCGACGCCGACATTGCCGCTCACACCGTCCTTGACCAATGCAGCGACAAAATCATTTCGGCGTTCAAGGTTCTGGCGGCGGACAAAGGTTTGTCGCTGGAATCGGACGGCGGCAAAATTAACAGGCGCGCACTTGGCGAGCTTCTTTTTTCAGATCCCGCCCTCCTCAAAATCCACGAGTCAATTATTTATCCCAGACTTAATGGTTATATAGAAGATTTTATTCAAAAAAACGATACGCCGGCGGTAAAAGGCATCGTCCTCAATGCCGCCGTCCTTTACAAGATTCCGGCTCTTCTTAAACGATGCAAGGCAATAATTTATGTAACTGCCCCCGCCGCTCAACGCCTTGTAAGGTCGCTGCATCGCGATTCGATGAAAAAAAGCGTAATTCTTCAGAGGTTTTACGCCCAGCGCAATCTGATTTCACTTTACAAGGAAAACTGCGCCCCGGACACGAAAATCGTCAAAATCTGGAACACGGGCACAAAAAAAAGCCTCGCATATAAAATATGCAAGGCCCTTATCCAGTTAGGAATGAAATAACATCTTTGTTACAAGCTTACATCAGATTACATCGGAGAACTTACCGTAACGTAGCTCTGCGAATCCTTGAACATATCGATTTTGCAGATGCGTGTCTTCCAGTATTCTGCCTCGCTCTTTGTAGTGTAGGGACCTACGCGGACGCGATAAAACAGATTGTCCTTTCCGTCTTTATATGTGAACACTTCAGCAGGAATCTTATTGTCATCAAGCGCAAGTCTTGCTGAATCTGCGCTCTTTTTGTTCGAGAACGAAGCTGCCTGAACCCAGTATTTTGCAGGCTGAACATTTGTCTTTGCAGGAGCGGCCGTTTTTGCAGCAGTGTTTTTTGCGCCTGAATTTGAAGAAGCCTTATTTCCTGAAGCAGGCTTTGAAGCAACATTCTTTGAAGAATCAGCAGTATATATGGTAGAATTCGAGCTGTTTGAGTTCTTTGAGCTTGCCTTTGCGATTGCATCTTCTGCGGCTTTGCTTGTAGGCTTTACGCTTGAAGGCGCCTGCGTCGTATTAAGCTCAAAGCTTGTTTCCTCAACCGGCTCCTTTGAAGCATTTGAGCCTGCATCATCTGACTGCTGGAATGCAAGTTCGCTTGACTGGAGGACATTGTCCTGAGGAGATGAAACAGATGACTCATCACAGGGCGCGATTGTAGTTGCAGCAGCAGGCGCCGTTAACGGATTTGCAGCTGTACTTCCTGCAGAAGCCGTAGTTGCAGGAATGGTATTTATTGATGCAGTTGCCGGTACGTTAGTCGCTGACGGTGCTGAAAGAAGCAGTGCCGCTCCGATTACAACAAGAAGAAATGCGCCGGAAGCCGCGATAATCCACAAAGTCTTTTTCTGTTCCATAATTTGACCTCATATTTCATTCAAAATTAATTCAGAATACAATACAGGCAGCCTCTGAAAACTCAACAGGATGATTTTTCAAAGTCTCCCTCTATACTTCAAGTATCGGAAAACCACGGCTTTTGTTTAGGAAATCTTTTATGGAAACTTCGAAAATACGGTGAAATTCAATTGAATTTGGCTAATATCCGTTATTTTGTATACCATTATTTGACTTTTTATTTAATTTTATACAATCTTTTTTGTATTTTGATATTGCAATTAGAATTAAATTGCTCTATATTAATTGTGTTGGAAAAAGCAATGCTTTATATTTTTTAATCAAATACATGGGGGTATTTCATGTCTAACGAAGAATGGAATGGCTTTGCAGGACGCCTTTGGAAGGAAGAAGTAAACGTACGCGACTTCATCCAGAACAACTACACACCGTATGATGGTGACGAAAAGTTTCTTGCTGGCCCTACCGCTGCAACAAACAAGCTTTTTGACGAGCTCCAGAAATTGCAGAAAGAAGAGCACAATAAAAAGTGCGTAGGAAAAGACGGAAAAGAAAGAACTGGTGTTCTTGATATGGACACTAACATCGTAACAGGTCTTACATCACACGGACCTGGATATATCTGTCCTGAAGGAAAGGACCTTGAAAAGGTTGTAGGTCTCCAGACAGACAAACCGCTCAAAAGAGCATTCATGCCTTATGGTGGAATCAACATGGCAGTTCAGTCATGCGAAATGTATGGCTATGATGTTGATCCTGAACTCAAGAAAATCTTTACAGAATATCACAAGACACACAACCAGGGCGTTTTTGATGTATATACACCGGAGCACCGTGCAGTTCGCTCAGCACACATCTTGACTGGTTTGCCGGATACATACGGACGCGGACGCATCGTAGGTGACTACCGCCGTGTTGCTCTTTACGGTATCGATCAGCTCATCGCTTACAAGCAGGCTGACTTCGCAAACATCGGCGACGGAACAATGACTGAAGAAGTTATCCGTCTCCGCGAGGAAGTTACAGACCAGATTAACGCCCTTAAGGGAATAAAGGCTATGGCTGCTCTTTACGGCTACGACATTTCAAAGCCGGCAAAGAATGCACGCGAAGCCTTCCAGTGGCTCTACTTCGGCTACCTTGCTGCAGTTAAGACACAGAACGGCGCTGCTATGTCAGTAGGACGTGTTTCAACATTCCTCGACATCTACATTGAGCGTGACCTTAAGAACGGAACTCTTACTGAAGAGCAGGCACAGGAGCTTGTTGACCATATCGTCATGAAGTTCCGCATGGTTCGCTTTGCACGTATCGAGTCTTACAACCAGCTCTTCTCTGGAGATCCGATTTGGGCAACTCTCGAAGTTGGTGGTCTCGGACAGGACGGCCGCTCACAGGTAACAAAGAACGACTTCCGCTTCCTCCACACTCTCGAGAACATGGGTCCTTCACCGGAGCCAAACATGACAGTTCTCTACTCAAAGAGACTCCCGGAAACATTCCGCCGCTATGCAGCAAAGATTTCTATCGATACATCTTCTATCCAGTACGAGAACGACGATGTTATGCGCCCGATTTGGGGTGATGACTACTCAATCTGCTGCTGTGTTTCAGCAACTCAGACTGGTAAGGAAATGCAGTTC
>CACYCX010000230.1 GCA_902772975.1 uncultured Spirochaetaceae bacterium | reverse complement strand
TTTTTGATGCAGTAGTAAGCGTAAGATCTGCGGCTGCAATAGCCGGAAGCTCAAGGTCTTTTTCCTTCCATTCAGAAACTGTAATTTCACAAGCGGCGCTTACCCATTCATTAATTTTATCCTGATCAAGCTCTGTCTGGTTTCTTCCCGGAACTGACCACTTTGAAAAATCATCCTCGCCTTCTTTTTCAACTGTAAGCTGGCCTTCAGATGTTGTAAGCGCAATCTTGAAAATGTCGCCGGATTTTACAGAGTATACGGTCTTGTCCCTGAAATCACTTTTTTCTGTTGAAAGTAAATCACGGAGATTACCGGAAATTAAAAGGATATCTTTTTTTCCGTTAAGCCTGATGTAAGTCTGATTGTTAGTAACAGACTGCTTTCCGATTTCAAGTTCAAGCTTTTTCTTTCCGGCCTGTGCAGTCACGTTAATTGGAGAATCCAAACCGTAACGCAAAAGCGTATTGTCATCTTCTGCCTTTGTTATCGTTCCAAGCACAGTAATTTCTTTGAGCGAGCGAACTATTTCTTCAACTGAGGCTTTGCTTGCTTCATACTGCTCTTCAGTAAAAAACCAGCTGCCGGCTTTTTTATCGAATGAAAAAGTCTGGCCGTTCCTTGAAATTTCAATAAAGGTTATGTCGCCTTTTGTCTTAAGAATTTTAATTGTGCTTCTGTTTATAAAAATTAATTGAACTGCATAAATAAAAAGCAGGACAATAATTGAACATGTTAAAAATTTTCTTTGCTTAGTCATTGTTTTCTCCGTTTAAAGGCTGTTCGCGTCTGTCATCAGGATTGTATTTAATTCTGATTTCGTTCCTGCGTACGATACGCATTCGCCATGCAATAAAGCCTGCGATTAATACAAGAACAGAAAGTCCGATTTGATTCATCAGCTTTACGAGAATTGCAAGCGCCTCGTTTTTTGTTTCCATGTAATTTTTGAAGACGCCCTTTGTCCTCATGTAGCAGAAATCTTCTTCGCCGCTCAGATAGTCAGTTGCGTTGCGGATAAAAAGAGCCATCGGTTCTTCGCCTGCCTTATCGATAAGCGCTGAAGTTGTTACCATTGCAGAGTTTACAAAAAGTATTTTTCCAGGCTGCGTAGATTCGTTGATTTTTGTCGAAGCGGAAAAATCCTGACTGCTTTCTGATTTGGAATCGCCGTCAGTTTCTGCATCGCCCGAAGCCTTTGGAGCTTCCTGATCTGCAAATGCACTCTTGAATTTTCCCTCGGCAAGTACGGCAAGGTTAAATGATTTTTCCTCTGACTTATCCAAAGGCGGATTTACATAGCCCGGATAGAGAATAATCTGATCCTTCTGAGACCATGATTTTTTTGACGATGCAGCAAGGACCGTATATTTTACGTCAGGATTTTTTCCGTCCTCCGGAATGTCAATCGAGCCGCTCTGAAGGAAAATCAAGCCGCCCAGATTTTTTGTTACAGGATTTTTTCTTGAAAGTGAAGAAGGCTTTAAAAGCGGCGCCCAGTACATATCGAATCTTCCCTGTTCCGTCTGATTTTTGTAGCAGTTTTCATCAAATACATAATCAGCGTTTGCAGTAATTCCATATTTTTCAAGTATAGTATCAAGCCCGGTCCGTGGCTTTAGATACTGCGGCATCATGCCCTGTCCGTTATCAAGCTCCTCAAGCGGATTCAAATACAGCTCAACATTTCCGCCTTTCATTATGAACTGATCGAGCTTGTACAGTTCTTCCTGTGAATAAGCCTGCGTCGGTCCGTTAATTATAAGGCATTTAAGGCGGTCCGGAATTTCTTCATCAGAAAGCTTAATTTCCTTGATTGTGTAAATATCAGAAAGAATGCTTTGTAAATTTGAAGCGTCAAATTCGTTTGACTGCTGGGCATATGGAGAAGAATTTAACGGCCGCTCTCCGTGTCCCGTAATATAGCCGATTTCTACGGTGCGCGAAAGAAGCGCTTCTATATTGGATTCAATTTTTTCTTCAATATCTTCAGCGCCTGAAATTATATAGCCGAATACCGGGACCTTCTTTAACTGAAGCGAAATCAATCTGAAATTATCACCGCTTTCAAGAACAAGACCTAAAACCGCATTCTGCTTCTTTCCGCTTTTATCCTCGAAGGAAATAAGCTGAAGTCCGTATTGATTCGCGGCCGTTACTGCATTGTCATCCTGCGGATCGAGAACCTTGAAAGAAAGGACAGAGCCGTATTTTTTGTTTACTTCGTCAAATGCCCTTTTTACTTCAGCCTGTAAATTTTCGTAACCGATAACTCCGAATTCAGAAAGCTTTGATGCAGCATATAATGTAAGCGACGGAGCCTTGTCCTTTGCGCCTGAAATTATATCTGCCGTCGAAATCATTTTTGAAATTGAAGTAGTAAGCTTGTATTCAAGTCCTGCTGTGCTTCCAACAGAATCAAGAACCTTTATGTTGTCGCCGTAAGTTATTGCAAGACCCATCCAGACCGCCTTTGACGAAAGCTCGGTTGTGTCAACCTTTTGAACCTGAGTCTGGCGGATTCCGTAATTCATTGCAAGCTCCTGATTTTCCCTGCGCGACATATCAAAGAATTTGTAATTGAAATATTTGTTTCCGCTGAATTTGTATTCAGAAAGCAAATCGCGAAGATACTGCTCGACGCCGTTATATGGGGCAGGTAAGTCATCTGAAAAGAAAACGTTTACCGAAAGGTTGCTGCCTAAATTTTTTACGACAGTCTTGCTTGCTTCGGAAATTGAAAAAGATTTTTGTTCTGTTAGATCAACTCTGAAAAATGCGTTTGATGAAACAAGATTTAAAAGTACGATTGCAATTACAGCAAGAATAAAATCTCCTGAACTGCCTTTTAGTTTGTCCAATATATTTTTCATTTTTTCCACCTTATTTTGAATTCCGTTCAGACTGAATTGTTGCAAGAATAAAAAGCGTGATGACAGAAGCAAAATAAATTATATCGCGCGAATCAACAATGCCTTTTGAGATTGAATCAAAGTGTGCCGAAATCGAAAAAAACGAAACGACTGAAACAACCTTCGGCGGCATGAATAAAAGGAAAGAGCCTGAAAGCGTAAGCACAAGATTGATTGCAAGGGCTGTAAAAATTGCTATGATCTGATTTTTTGTAACCGATGATGCAAAAAGTCCGATTGCAGAATATGCGCCGCATAAAAGGAATGCGCCGATGTAGCCGCCGATAATCGGACCTGAATCAAGATGTCCGAACAGAGCGGCAGAAACTGCATACAGCAAAGTCGGAGCAATCATAATCGCGCTTATGAAAAATGACGCAAGATATTTTCCGTTTACAACCTGAACTTCAGTTACAGGAAGGGTCATTAATGTTTCAATGCTGCCGCTCTTTTTTTCTTCGGAATACAGGCGCATCGTAAGTGCCGGTACAAAGAAAGTCAGCAGTATCGGAAGAAGGTTAAAGAACATTCTGAGCTCAGTCCTGTTCCTGATAAAGAATGTCGAAAAGAAAAGCACGCCTGAACAGAAAAGAAAAAGCGCATAAATAATATATGGAGCGGGGCTTGCAAAAAAGCTTTTAAGCTCGCGTCGTGTAATTACGAGTACTGGATTTTTATTTTGTTTGTTTTCCATTTTGTCCTCCGTTTTTATTGAGCGTCAGATTTTGACTGGGTAAGTGCATGGAATACATCTTCAAGGCTGTTGCGCTCAACAGACATTTCGTAAAGAACCCATTTGTTTTTTACGCATGCCTTAAAAATATCTGCGCGTACGGAATCTCCGCCGGTTGCTGCAACAAGCGCGCTGCAAACCTTACGCTCGCCTGCAATTTTTGGAGCTTCAGTTTTTTCAATTCCAGAAACGCCCTTAATTTCAGAAAGCGCTTTCTTGACTTCTGTAAATGAAGCACCTGATATTACAACCGAAATATTTGCGGCCGAAGAAAAGCGCTCCCTTAATTCAAGCGTCGGGCTGTCTGCAACAACCTTTCCGCCGGAAATAATTATTACGCGTGAGCAAAGCATTTCTACTTCGCCCAGAATATGTGTGGAAATAATTACTGTTCGTGTCTTACCGATTTCTTTTATGAGCGCACGGACATCTTCAATCTGGTTCGGATCAAGGCCGCTTGTTGGCTCGTCAAGAATAAGGATTTCCGGGTCATGCATAAGTGCATGTGCAAGCCCGACGCGCTGCCGGTATCCTCGCGAAAGGTCGCTGATGTTTTTATGCATTACTTCCTTGAGGCCGCAGATTTTGCAAAGGTGCGGAATTTTTTCTTCAGGATTTTCTCCGTGCATTTCCGCAATGTAGCGAAGATAATCTTCTACAATCATTTCTCCGTAAAGCGGAGCTGATTCCGGCATATAGCCGATTTTCTTTTTTGCTTCAACCGGATCATCAGAAATTTCCTTTCCGTCAATTTTAATGCTTCCGCTCGTCATTGAAAGAAAGCCTGTAATCATGCGCATAGTCGTAGTTTTTCCGGCGCCGTTTGGTCCCAGTAATCCGACAATCTGACCTGTCGGAATTGAAAAGCTTATGTCGTTTACAGCATGAAAATTTCCGAAGTCCTTTGACACATGGGAAACTTCAATCATTTTTTTT
>CACYCX010000229.1 GCA_902772975.1 uncultured Spirochaetaceae bacterium | reverse complement strand
TCAACACTGCGCGAAGCTCCAAATGACGCAGTTATTGCAAGCCATCAGCTTATGATGCGCTCTGGTCTTATCAGAAAACTTGGAAACGGTCTTTATGCTTACATGCCGCTCGGCTACCGTTCACTTATGAAGGTTCAGAAAATCATCCGCGAAGAATTAGACAACGCAGGACTTCTTGAAATAAAGCCAACTGTAATTCAGCCAGGTGATTTATGGCGCGAATCAGGACGCTGGGACAAAATGTCAGGCGAAATGCTCACCGCAAAAAACAGGCAGGGACAGGACATGGTTGTTTCTCCGACTGCCGAAGAAGCATTTACCGCAATCGTCCGTGAAGGTCTTTCTTCTTACAAGCAGCTTCCTTTTACGCTTTATCAGATCAACACAAAATACCGTGATGAAATCAGACCACGCTATGGTGTAATGCGCGGACGCGAATTCATTATGATGGACGCTTATTCCTTCGATAAGGATACAGCTGACCTTGATTCATCATACGAAAATGTTGCGGAAGCTTACCGCCGTATTTTCAAGCGCATGGGATTAAAAACAATCTCCGTAAAGGCCGACACAGGTTCAATGGGCGGATCCGGTTCCGAAGAATTCATGGTAGAAAGCCCTGTTGGTGACGACACATTGCTTTTGTGCCCGAATTGTTCATACGCCGCCAATGTTGAAAAAGCATCCTGCGCCGACGAAACGCCGCTTGATTCGGAAGGAAAGCCGCAGGTTAAAACAGACCTCGCAATTGAAGAAGTGGCCACCCCGAATGTATTCAGCATCGAAGACATGGAAAAATTCTTCAACGCAAAATCAACTACATTCCTCAAGGCTCTCGTTTACAAAGTATACAACTGCGCCATCGACCTTTCTAAAACTGAGTTTTACAAAAACGCAAAGACAGTTACGGAGGGTGGCCAGACTTATATCCCGGAAACATTCTTCTGTGTCCTCATCCGCGGCGACCTTGAAGTCAACGAAACAAAGCTTGCTGCCGAGCTTAAGGCAAGCGGCGCAGAGCTTGCAAGCGATGAAGACGTATTGAAGTATTCCGGCGCCCCGCATGGCTTTGTCGGACCTGTCGGAATTAAAATCCCGGTAATCGCAGACCGCTCTACAATCAATATGCATGACTGTATTGCGGGCGCCGGCAAGAACGGCTTCCACATCAAGCATGTTGAACCGGGCCGCGACTTTACCGCATTCATGACGGCTGATGTCCGCACTTGCAAAGAAGGAGACAAATGCCCTGACTGCGGCGGCACATTCTACATCAAAAAAGGCAACGAGCTTGGACACATCTTCAAACTCGGCACTAAATACACAAAGTCAATGAATGTAACATACCTCGATGTAAACGGCAAACCGGTTACGCCGCTTATGGGATGCTACGGCATTGGCGTTGACCGCACCCTCGCAAGCATCATCGAAGGCCATAATGACGAAAAGGGCATTTGCTGGCCGATGAGCGTTGCACCTTACCAGGTCGCGGTTATTCCTGTCCAGTATAAGGACGCAATGAAGGAAGTCGCCGACAAAATTTACGCAGAACTCCAGGCCGCCGGCATAGAAGTTCTCCTTGACGACCGCAACGAGCGCCCAGGCGTTAAGTTTACCGATTCCGAGCTTATCGGATACCCTATCCGCATCGTAGTCGGCGACAAGAACCTTCCGAATGTCGAGCTTAAAATCCGCTCTGAAGCAGAAGCAACTCTTGTGCCGGCGGATCAGGCAGCGGCAAAAGCGGCCGAAATCGTCCGTGCCGAACTTGCAAAGCTCAATGCTTAATCCGTAACAAACGGCATATCAAAACAGTTTTATATGTATAAACGAACCCCGGCACAATCTGTACTGGGGCGTTTATTTTTGAGGTAATATGAAAAAACAAATTCTTTCTTTTATCGCTTTTGTCCATATCCTTTTTGGAACCGCTTGCGGCGCCTTTGCTTTAATCGGAACAGAACAGCCTATTCACGATATGTCAGGCGATTTCGTCTATTACAAGGACAATTCCTTTAACCGCGAATCGTATATCGGCTTCCTTTACTATGACGAAGGAACTTACGCAATCCGCTATTACGCGCCCGCATTCGAGTCGTTCCCGGAAAAAGCTATCGAGCTCATCTTTACAATCGATGAATCAAAGAGTTTTGTGAACATGACAGGCGAGCGCTTTGTCGTTCCGCCGCTTCCCGAAGATACCGACATCGTAAATTACCTTCATGATTTGTTTTATGAATTTACACCCCGAAGACAAAAGGCCGGTTCTCTTCAATTTACAGATTATTCAAAAACAAAAGCTCCGTTCTCAAATGCAGGAACAGCGGTTCAGGATTACTTTGCACAGTTTGACGGACCTGTAACTATGGTTTACGATCCGATTATCCCGATTTTTAACCTCAAGAAAATCACTGACCATAAAGGTGAAGACATTTTTACGGTTATTACAATCGGCCGCCTCAAATCGTCAGATGACAAAAGCTTTTCCATATTCCGGCCGGTATCGCAGGTAACCGACGCCTATCAGGCAAAGCCTTTTACTTCTGAAAAAAGCGAGACCCTTTCCTTCAATGGAATATCGCCTGCAACAAAAAAAGAATTTACGCAGAAGGTTAAAGCAGATAAAAGCTGGAACAAAATCGGCGACACGCTCTGGCTTCAGGGAAACGATGCCGCATTGAGCATGTACGCTTTCTCG
>CACYCX010000228.1 GCA_902772975.1 uncultured Spirochaetaceae bacterium | reverse complement strand
GTTTACAAAAAGCTGGGCGTATGATGATTCTAAGGCATATGATCCGGCGCTCGGCTGTGATGTTGAATTTAATCCGTTTGATTTTACGATGTACAAAAGCGATATTTACGGCCAGTATGTATATCACTTTGCAAAAAACGATCCTGAATATGCCTCACGCTTAAAGATGACTATTGGTACATGGCAGTACATTAAGGAGCCTGTTCGCTTTGGACTTCGCGGGGAATTCCAGTATCTTTTTGATGATTCCAAAAAAATGAGCGAGGTTCACAATTATTATTTTACTGCGGAAGCTGCATGGAAGCACTGGCTGGGAAATTCAGGACGTGACCTTACTATTGCGCTCAAGTGGTTTTATGACATGACTGAATCTTACGGCACGTTTGTTCCCGGTTTTCAGGTTGATGACATTATAAAATACGCAACGCTAAAAGTAGGATTTCCGATTTATTACGGCTCCAAAAATAAGGTTGGTATGGCTGTAGAGCTTGGCCTTGCAGTAAAATACTAATCAGAAAATTTTATACGGTCTTGTGGTCTTCGCCGAGGATGATTCCGTCCTTGATTCTGATTACATGGTCGCTCATTTCTACAATCTTTGCATCGTGAGTTGAGAATATGAAGGTCGTATTAAGTTCCTTGTTGAGTTTTTTCATTAACAGAAGAATCTGGTCGCCGTTTTTTGAGTCCAGATTTGCAGTCGGTTCGTCCGCAAAAATTACAGGCGCTTTTGTAGCAAGCGCGCGGGCGATGGCTACACGCTGACGCTGACCTCCGGAAAGCTCCGCGGGCTTGTGATTTTTCCATGCGGTAAGCCCGACCGTCTCAATCAAAAAGTCAATCCATTCTTCCTGCTGCTCTTTTGTCATGCTGCGGCTTTCAGACAGGCGTCCTAAGTTAAGAGGGAGGGCGACATTTTCGCGCACATTGAGTACCTGAATAAGGTTGAAGTTCTGGAAGATAAAGCCGAGGTTTTTGCGGCGAAGTTCCGTCATGTGCCTGTCTAATTTTGACGGAAGCGATTTGATTTCGGGAAGGTTATATCCTGCGTAAACATCGGTGCCATCAAGAATAATCTGTCCGGAAACAGGCAGATCTATAAGTCCCATGAGATTAAGAAGCGTTGATTTTCCTGAGCCTGACGGTCCTGATACTGAAGCAAATTCTCCGGCTTCAATCGAGAAGCTTGCTGAATTTACGGCATGAACAATCGTCTTGCCCATCTGATAATCTTTGCAAACATTTTTCAATTCAAGGATACTCATAGACTCTTACTATATCATTGAAAAAAGTTGATGTCTATACAATGAAACATATTTATGCTAAACTGTTCAAACCATCAGCGCTGCATTCCATGTAGTGTGCGTGGTGAAAAACTTAAAGCGGCCCGCGCCAGAGTCGTAAGCGAGGTAATAAAAATGGCAAACAATTCAAAAGATACACATGCGTGTACATTAGACAAAATCATCAGTCTATGCAAAAGAAGGGGCTTTGTTTATCAGGCTTCTGAAATTTATGGCGGACAGGCAGGCGCCTGGGATTACGGTCCGCTCGGTGTTGAATTCAAGAGAAATATCCAGAACGAATGGTGGCATTACATGACACAGCTTCATGATGATGTTGTCGGACTTGATTCAGCAATTTTCCAGCATCATACAACTTGGGAAGCTTCAGGCCATGTAGCACACTTTTCTGATCCGATGATTGACTGCTGCGAATGTAAAGCCAGATTCCGCGCTGATAACCTTATCGAAGAATACTGCGATTCACATAACGAAACTACAGACAAGCCTGTAGATACAATGACACACGATGAGATGAAGACCTTTATTGAAGGCAAAATCAACTGCCCGACTTGCGGCAAGCACAGCTGGACAGACGTACGCGAATTCAACCTTATGTTCAAGACTCACCTTGGACCGGTTGCAAGCGATACATCTTTGATTTATCTCCGTCCTGAAACATGTCAGGGAATCTTTACTGATTTTAAGAGCATCGTTCAGTCAAACCGCATGAAGGTTCCGTTCGGTGTTGCTCAGGTTGGTAAATCATTCCGCAATGAAATCATCTTCAAGAACTTTATCTTCCGTACATGCGAATTCGAACAGATGGAAATGGAATATTTCTGTAAGCCGGGAACTGAGGATGAAACATTCGAGCGCTGGAGAAAAGACCGCTGGAACTTCTACCTCAAGTACGGTATTGCTGAAAAGAACCTTAAGTGGCATCACCACGACAAGCTTGCTCACTACGCAAAAGACGCATATGATGTTACATACAACTTCCCGATTGGATTTGAAGAGGTTGAGGGTATCCACAGCCGCACTGACTTTGACTTGAGCCAGCACATGAAATATTCAAAGAAGGATATGTCATACATCGATCAGGAAGACGGAAACAAGAAGTATGTTCCATATGTAATCGAGACATCAGCTGGTCTCAACCGCAATTTCCTTATGTTCCTTTGCGAGGCATATGAAGAGCAGAATGTTGCTGCGGCAGGCGAGGCTGAGGATTACAGAACTGTACTTCACCTTCATCCGAAGTTGGCTCCGGTTACAGTTGCAGTTCTTCCGTTGATGAAGAAGGACGGACTTGCTGAAAAGGCAAAGGAAATCCAGCATCTTTTGAAGGAAGATTTTGTTACTGATTACGATGTAAGCGGAACTGTCGGAAAGCGTTACCGCCGTCAGGATGAAATCGGAACACCGTTCTGCGTTACTGTAGACTACGATACAATCAACCAGAAAAAGGATGATGGTTCGGATAATCCGGATTACAACACAGTTACAGTCCGCTTCCGTGACAGCATGAAGCAGGAGCGCGTTTCTCTTGATGACCTTATCGGCTTTATCCAGAAAGAAATCCGCAATTACAAGCCTGTAGCAAAGGCTGAGTAAGGTAACTGCAGAATGGATTACGTTGCCTTAGGAAAATCTAACCTAATGGTAAGCCGCGTCGGTTTTGGTGCCATGTCGCTCAAGGATATCGGTACCGAAGAAGATGCGGCGGTCCTTGTTCATAAAGCATACGATGCCGGCGTGAATATTTTTGATATTTCCCATTCTGCCAAAGAAAGCGAAAGGCGGCTTGGGGAATGTCTTCACGGTATACGGCATAATGTAATCATTGCAACCAAATCATGCGTGCTTGATCCAAAGGAGCTTGCGTATGATCTGGAAGAAAGCCTTGAAGCATTGCAGACTGATTACATTGATTTGTTCCAGCTTGAAGACGATGAAAGGGCGACCTTGAATTTTGGTGAAGTTTCCAAGGCAATGAAAAAGCTTAAGGATAAGGGAAAAATACGGCATTTTGGTTTTGCAACTGAAATTGCAGAGCGCGCAATTGAAGCCGTTGAATCTTCAATCTTTGAAACAATCCAGCTTCCCTTCAACATAATTACGGCTGATGCCAATCTTAAGGTTGTAGAAACCTGCCAGAAAACTGATACAGGTTTTCTGGCAATGCGCCCGCTTTACGGAGGCCTTGTACAGAATATTCCGCTTGCATTGGGCTTTTACCAGAAGTATGAATCTGTCGTTCCGTTGTGGGGAGTGCGCACTGCTGAAGAGCTTCAGCAGATCCTTTATTTTAATGAACACCAGCCAGTAATTGACGGACAGTTTGAGGCCGAAGTAAAGCGGCTTCGAGAACTGTTCAGCTGATTCTTGGAATAATTTTTTTTCGAGCTATTCACGAGGCGGATGACATTTTGGAAAGGGATTCCAAAACTTCTGCCACTTCCTGATGATTTAATACGCGTACGATTTTATTTGTTCCTTCGTCAATCGTGACTGTTTTTAAATTGCCGTCAGCGGCCTTTTCACCTAAAAGCTGCGCTATCGGATGCTTCGGATCATCTCCGTTTGTATCTGCAATCTGCGCGATTTTTCCGTTAGCAAGATAAACGTAAACACCAATCGGATAAAACGAAATGGAGTAGAGGAGTGCCTTTATTACTTTTTCGTCGTACTGCTGGTTGCTGTTCCGAAGCATCTCGAGCATGGCGTCGTAGGCAGAGTGGGCGCCCCTGAAATGTCGCGGCGCACTAATTGCTTCGAAAGCGCAGGCAACCGAAATGATTTTTGCAAATGAGGAAATTGATTCGCTTGTCAGTTTCTGCGGATAGCCGCTTCCGTTTTCGCGTTCGTGATGCTCAAGTACTGCCCTTTGGATTACAAGCGGAAAGCCAGCATCTTTTAAAAGTGTAAAGCCTAAAAGCGGATGTGAAGCGAGCTTTGCCCTTTCCTGAGGCTGGAGTTTTTTATCAGTTATGTAAAGCTGCGGCGGAAGCCTGAGCATTCCGATTTCGTGAAGGAGACATGAAATGCCAAGCTCTACAAGCTGCGTAAACGGCATGTGCATTCTTAATCCGATTGTGATTGCAATTACGGTTGAGCGCATTGAATGATTGATTAAAAAATCCTTGTCGACCGTAAGCGACGCAGGATTAATTCTTAAAACATAGCGCCTGTTTCCCTTGATGAACATGCACAGTTCCTTTACGACTTCTTCAAGCTGTTCCCGGTCAAAATCCTTGTTCGTCGCATAGCGCCTGTAAAGCGACGCGATGTAGGTTGTGTATTCATTGTAGGTGTTTTCTGTAAGCTTCATGCGGGCTTCTTCGTTGCTTTCGCTTTCTGCCTGCTCGTTTGCTTTTTTAAGTGAATCGTTAAAGGCTGAGATTGCGGACTTGTCGGTTGCAAGCTTTTTAGTCTCGTCCTGTGTTTCTTCTTTTTCTTCCTTAGTTTCTTCTGTTCCGTCAGTTAAGGTTCCTTCACTTCTTACTTCAGAAAAATTCCATGTCTTAAGCTCGTTGATAAGAGTCTGTGTAACCGGTGTGTTTGCGCCAAGAAGGATAAAATTTTTATCCAGAATAAGCTGGTCGGTAAACGAGGTGTCGGGCTTTAAGTCAGCTGTCTTAAAAATATTCATCAACGGAACTCCGCAAAATCATTAAGAGTAAATACAGAAAAACAATTCTTCTTTTTATATGTCGGAATATTTCTAGTTACAGTTTAGCAGATTGTTGATAATAACGCAAATAAACAAAAAATAAAAACAGGCAAAAAAAAAAGTTGAAAAACCTCACACAGTTTCCCAACTTTTATAATACGATAGAAATATCGCAATGCGGTTATTCTTGAAGGCGTCTGGATGTCGATTTCCGCCCGCATTTTTCCGCGGTATTTAAAGTATCGGATGCAGACTTAAAAACATTAGAGGTCTGATTTATTTATTTAAAATTTTTATTTCACAAAATTTTTATTTTCAAGTTCAGAAAGATATTTTGAAACTGCCTTTAAAAGTTCCTGATAAATTATTTTGGAATGCATTGCGTTTGAAAGCTCGCTCTTGTCAGAAAATTCATACTGGCTGAATATCTGTTCAAGCTGCCGTTGTGTAGGAAAAACGAGTGAGGCCGTCTGCTTTGAGCTGCTTGAAAGAATAAGGCTGTCAATTTTTTCAAGCTCAGAAAAATTATTTTTTGCGCGCGGATCTTCAATCAGAATTTCGTTGCAGAGTGATATTCCTTTTTGCGAAAGGGAAGCAAGCGATTTTAAATCTGAAATTAAAGATTCAAGCACGGCAGAAAAAGCTTTTTCAGAAGATTCTGCAGCTGAAGATTGTGCGCCTGAGAATTCTGCGCTGGCAAAAAATTCTTTTTTTAAGTCCGTAATTTCTGGGAGCATAAGAAATTCTTTTATGCAAGAAATTTTTATTCCTGGAATAAAAAGGCTTTTTGAAGAAAGCGTGTATGTTTCGATTGTACACGATTCATCTTTACCGGAATCTTTTTTTGCAGAATCCTTAGCCTGCTGGATTTTACTTTCAAACCACCATGCAAAAAGCTTCATGCGGCTGTCGGTAAGAATCCGGCTCTTGTCATAACTTAAGGCATTTTCGTTTTTTGCAGATAGGAGAATGTCGCATACAGCTTTTTCTGCCGTGCGGATTCTGCTTGAAGAAGAATGAGAGGCTTCCTCAAAAGTGCTTCCCTTTATGTGCGTCTTGTTTTCTGGATATCCCAAATCAAGCCCGATGCAGTAAACCGCAGACGGCGAAAGCTTCATTGCAAAATCCCACGCTGTCGTAGCTACAGAGCCGCCTGAACCAAGCTCTCCTTTTTTTTCAAGCCGCGCCTCAAAGTATTGTCCCAGCGGAAAAAGCGATGAGCACAACACAATCTTTCGGCAGTCAAATCTGAATACGCTCGGGTAAGCGGCGCTTTCCGTTATCAGGACTGATTCCGGTGAGCAAAGGCCTGCTATATGGCGGGCGGCGTAATATTGCGGATCAGTCAGAATGACAAAATCAGGCTGGCAGCCGGCACGGAGCGTTGCGCGGAGTGCCGTATCAACCGCAATTACAATTGCTCTTTTTTTAATCTCGTTAAGATAGGGAAGGGCGGCTTCCAGCGTAGGGCCGGCTGCGATTATGACAGCAGGCATTTTTCCGCCCGCCTTCCCGAAATAAATTTTTGTTCCGGAAAGGGTTTTGAAATGCTCAAGGTTACGGCAGGAATTTTTAAGCCATAACGAAGAAAAGCGCTCAAGGGTAGCCGTATTTATTTTTTCCTTTTCCTTTATTCTCTGGAGAATCTGAAAGAGGGCGGAAAAATATTGCTCGGCATGCATCATCTGCGCCTTCTGGGAAAAAATCTTTGTATTTGAAATGCTGCCTGTTGATTCGATTAATGAGACGGCATCGCTTGAGGACGCCTTTGTGATGATGAACAAATCATTCGCATTAAAAAGCGGCTGGAAGTCTGTAAAGCAGAAGGCGGTAAAAAGGCGCAGCGGGTCAGGTTCAATTAAGATAAATTTCTTTCCCGGGTTTTTGCGCGCGATTGAAACCGGAAGGTATCCAAGTCCGAAAGCGAAAAATATAAACGTATCTTCAGAAGCGTTTTGGCAAGTCTGGGCTGTTCGTTCTGCCTCGCTTAAAGGCGCATATGTTGAATGAAGCGCAATGTTGTTGTAAAGCGCCGTGGGTTCTCCTGAGCGCGATTTTTTTATTGTAAGCGAAAAGAAATTTATTCCTGCTGGATTTTGAAGCAAATCCTGATTCTCTTTTATAGAAAAAATCTCTTTTTGAGTAAGTTCGATTTCTTCACTTAAAAGCGAGGCAAGGGCAGGAAAGCGTGTCTTGAACAGGGAAAGATTTTTATTCCAGAGTGAGTTCAATTACCATGTTCTCCTGAACTGCAGTTCCAGCCGGCGGATTCTGTTCTACAACCCAGCCGTTTCCGTTTATGTTAATCTGAATGTCGTTTCGTTCAAGAAGCGGAAGGATGTCGCGTTTTGACATTCCCCTGAAATCAGGAACCGTGTTACCGATTTTTACAGCCGGCTTTCCGGTAATTGAAATGCGGCCTGAATGCTCAAGCGAAGCGGCACCGCCCCTGCTCATTCCAAGATGATCGATAATTGCGTTTGCAGAATCTTTGATTACAGGCGCGACAATGCGGCTTGCAAAGTTTACGCCCTTTGATTTTTGAAGACAAATATAGAGGATGATTTCAGGATTTTCAGCCGGGAAAAAAGCAAGGCAGTCAGACAAAAAGTCAGTATCGCTGTAGCCGCCGTTTACCGTATCAGCCATCTGCGCCGTACCTGTCTTTACGCCGATCGTAATGTCGCCAAGGTTTGCGCGCCAGCCGATTCCCTTTTCCGCGCCTGTCTGCATGCAGCTTAAAATATACGCGGCAGTGTCAGGTTTTAAAATCCTGTCCTTGTAAACCGGCTCGTGCTTGTATATGACATTTCCTTCGTTATCCTTAATCTGAGAAATTACCGTAAGCTTAATCGGTGTTCCGTTATTTCCAAGCGCAGTCGCCGCCTGCAGGATTTGAAGCGCGGATACGCCGACTTCCTGTCCGATTGAGATTGTCATTTTTGAACGGGCAGACCAGTGGCGCTTTTGCGGATCCGGGAGCGAGCCGGGCGTTTCAAGCGGAACTTCAAGGCCTGTCTTTTGGCCGAACCCGAAGGCGCGCAATTTAGCAAGGAAGGCTTCCGTGTCCATCCTGTCAGTAATCTGTGCGGTAATATCGTTGCACGAAACTTCAAGCGCGCCGCGTGCTGTCTGATAATGGTGAGGCGTAAGGCATGTGATTCTTACTTTCTCGCCGCTTGTCATTGTCTTTTCAAAAATGCCGTCGCAGTAAAATGATTCATCCTGGCGGAAGAGCCCGGCGTCATAAGCGGCCGCAATGCTGAATACCTTGAATACCGAACCAGGCTCAAAAAATGTTGCGGCAGGGCGGTCGATTTTTTCTTCTATCGAGGCGGAACGATATTCGTTTAGGTTTGCTTCGGGGAGGCTTAAGTATGAAATTATCTCGCCTGTTTTTGCGGACGCGGCCAGGAGCATCAGGTTTTCTGCCTGGGTTTCGGTAAGTGCATCGTGAGCGATTTTTTCAAGCTTGTACTGTAAGTTTGCGTCAATCGTAAGGTAAATGTTTTTTCCCTGCTCGGGCTTTACTTCACCTTCTTTTGGAACCGGCGAGAGAATCTGGTCCATTGAAAATTCAATTCCAGCAAGTCCTTTTCCGTCTGTTCCCATGTAGCCGATTAATTGAGAAGCGAGTGTGCTTTCAGGATAAATGCGTCCCGGAATTTTATCGTAGCGGACAAAGTAATATTTTTTAGCATCGGTGATTTTTTTCAAATCCTCGTACATGCTGATGTTCATGTTTTTTTTGATATAGACAAAATTTGACTTTTCCTTTTTAAGGCCTTCGCGGATTATGTCAAGGATTTCCGATTTTTCAATTCCAATTGCGACAGAAATGTCTTCTGCAAATTTTTCCGGGTCAGAAATGTTTTTTGGAGAAACTCCGATGTGATAAAAATTTGTCTGAACCGCAAGCTGCTTTCCGTTCCGGTCAAGAATTGAACCTCGCTCGATTACAGGCGACTTGGGAATAATCTGTTCTTTCGGCGTGAATGCAAGCTTTGAAAACCTGAGCAATATGAGAACGGCAAAAAGAGAGGTCAGGACGGCAAAAAGAATTATGCGCCATTTTTGATAGTAACCGTTCATCTGCATATGACTTTCCCAAGAATATTTTTTTCCGGGACAAAACCATAATTCCTGGAATCTACAGAAAGCGAATAATTATCCCCGACAGCAAGTATGTAATTTTCAGGAACCTTTGAATTCGTTTTCATTCTGTGATATTGAATTGAATCAAGCGGAATTTTTTTGTTTTTCCCCACTATTAAACTATACTCTGATTTTGAAGAAAAATCTACATATTCAATGTATTCAAGTTCAGTTCCGCCAGTAGCAGTGCATCGCTTGACAACTGTATTCTTGTTGTAAAAATAGATTATTATGTCGCCTTCCGAAGGCTTTTTCCATTGGACAAAAAGAGCGCCTGTAAAAGGATTCTGAATTCCGTATGCCGCCTTGTTTACCAGAACGAGCTGGTTGTTGCAGAGCGTTTTTTCCATTGAATAGCCGTTGACTCTGTATATATCAATTAAAAATGTTTTTACTGCAAGCGCGATTAAAATTCCTGAAAAAATGCAAAACGGATAGTTAATGTCCTGTAATCTTTTTGACATATTTTATTCTAATATGCGGCTTGTTTTATGTCGATAGTAGAATTATGGAAATATATAGTTATGTGGGCTCTCAGGCAGAACGAAAAAGAATTTCAAATTTCGTTTCACTGCTTAACAGACCCGGAAACAAAAAGAGCTTTCATCAGATAAAGGCTGAGCCTGTTTCAAAAATAAATTTCAGGATTGCGCTTAAAAAGCTCGGGGAATTCTTGTGGGTGATTCCTTGTATTGCAGCTGCATTCCTCCTTTCATTCTGCATTTACAAGGCTTACGGCTATTTCCAGAACTATGCATTTCCACTTGTCCTTCAGGGGCAGGCAAACGAGGAGCTTGATCTTCTTGATAAGGCGATGGCAAATTTTGCCCTTGATAAAACTGAGTACGCTGATTCTGAGGGGAACGTTTCTGATGTTCCTGCTCCTGCAAAATTTACGCAGCCGGTTTCATATGTTGATTACACGGTAAAGGCCGGGGAAACAATCAGCGGAATTACGCGGAAATTCGGACTTACAAATATTTCTACGATAATCGCGGTAAATAAAATTGAAAACGTGCGTCAGGTTTATTCGGGACAAAAGCTTAAGGTTCCGAATTTTGACGGCTTGATTTACACGGTAAAGGCTGGAAATACAATCGAAGGAATCTCTGCAAAATATCATGTTCCGGTTGAAGACCTGCTTGATGTAAACGATCTTGATTCACTTGAAATTTCTGCTGGAACAGAGCTTTTTATTCCGGGGGCAAGACTTGATAGGGACACGCTCCGCAGGGCGCTTGGTGAGGTCTGGACCTGTCCGATTCTTGCAAAATGGCGTCTTACTTCAAGATGCGGCTGGAGAACTGACCCTGTTACAGGTTTACGGAAGCAGTACCACAATGGTCTTGATATGGCCTGTCCGGAAGGCACTCCGATTTATGCTCCGCTCGGTGGAAGAGTCATTGCGTCGGGATGGTCAAACCTTTACGGCAATTACTTAATCATCGATCACTCAAACGGCTATCATACCTTGTACGGACATCTTTCAAAAAAGATAAGCCGGAAGGGTGATTATGTTGCGCAGGGAACAAAGATAGGGCTTGTCGGCTCAACAGGATATTCAACAGGGCCGCACCTTCATTTTACGGTTTACAAAAATAATAGTGTCATAGATCCTCTTACTGTGTTAAAATAGAATTTAAGGAAGTACATATGAAAGCGGTATGTGTATGTAACGGCTGCGGCCGCACGATTGAAAAAGAATTTGTATATTGTCCATGGTGCGGCCAGTCGCGTCTTGCAAGCGGCAGTCAGGAAGTGCTCGATTCTGTATTTGACAGGATTGAAGAAATGCAGCTTTCCCGCCGCAATGAGCGCATTGAAAAAATCGGTCAGAAGCTCGACGCGCTTGAAAAAGAACTTGACTGCCTGGTGTTGAGTGCGGAGATGCATAAATGAAAAAAAACTGCGCCGTTTTTTGCGCTTTTCTTGCTGTATTTTTATTTTCAGTTTTCCCGCTTGCTTCCCAGATAAAATTTGATTCCCTCAATATAAATTCAAAGGACGAAATCCTTTTTACCGTTACTCATAAAATTCCGGGCTCGCCTGAATACTCGCAGCTTTTTCAGGGCAAAATCGAAAACGGAGCTGCTTCGTCGTTTCCGGTTCCTGTAAGCTGCTTTC
>CACYCX010000227.1 GCA_902772975.1 uncultured Spirochaetaceae bacterium | reverse complement strand
CGGTTTTTTTTTTTTTTTCTTTTGTTTTGCCATTATTCCTAATCCTTAAGAACTTCCGACGCAATTGCCTTTCTTGAAACTGGGTCAAGATAAGTAAGCAGCTTCTGTGCAATAACGCGTGAGTTTTCACCAGCCTGAATTGCAAGAACGCCTTCAATAATCATTTCCTTAACGCGCATTTCCTTTGAGTTCTGGTCAATCAGATTCTGACCAAGCGGCGTAAGAATCCAGTTTGCCATCATAGAACCGTAAAGTGTTGTAATCAACGCAACGGCCATGTTAGGACCAAGCGAGCTCTTATCTTCCAAGTTGTTCAACATACCGATAAGACCAAGAACGGTACCCATCATTCCGAAGCCCGGTGCAAATCCGGCCCACTGGTTCATAACGTTAATCCATTTCATGTGACGGGCTTCCGTCTGGCTCATTTCATTTTCCATAATATTTCGGACAACAGCACCGTCGGTACCATCGATAACAAGCCTCAAGCCGCTTTTCATAAACGGATCTTCAAGCTCATCAAGTCCGTCTTCAAGAATAAGGATACCTTCGCGGCGTGCCTTTTCTGAAAGGGCAACCATATTCTGAACTATCTGCTTTTCACCAAAATCAGGGATTTTAAAACATCGTGCAATAATCTTGAATACACCAAGACAGTCGGAAAGCGGCGCCATGATGAAGATTGCCATGAACGAACCACCGATTGTCATGAATACAGACGGAATATCGATAATACCGCCCAATGTACCGCCAGAAGTAAGAACTGACATGACGATCATGCCTGCACCACCGATAAAGCCAATTATTGTTGCTATATCCATTTTAAACCTCTTGTGCCTTTATTCCCAACCGGTTTCGGTATGCAATAATCCTTTCGATTATTTCTTCCGGCGTGTCCTTTACAACAACAGTTTTGCCCGAAAGCATTGTTATCGTAAGGTCTGGAACGGCTTCCATTGATTCAATCATGTGCGGATTAAGATAATACTTTTTTCCATTGAGTCTTGAGACTTCAATCATTCTTTATTATTTCCCCTCTAATAAAGATTCATAATATAGAATGACATGATTTGAAACAAAAAGCAAGTCTTTCCTATATATTATCGGAATTTGAAAATTAAAATTAAGTAATTCATCAAAAAAACGCACTTTTTAACGCTTTAATATAATTTTAAAACGCTAATCAGAGATTTTCAAGAAAAGAATTGAGAAAAAGAAGTCCGTCCCTTATAAGCGCATAGTAAATCCGGCCGTCTTCCCGCATTACGCGCGCCTTACCTTCCCTGCACCAGCGCATGAACAAAGAATTCTCGTCTCCGGTACCGAGTTTTTCTTCAAGCGAAAGGCCGAAGCGCCTTTTATACTCACCGCTTTCTGCGCCCCTGAGCGTCCTCAAGTTCATCATAAGGTACTCAAAAGCCTCATCGGCGCGCTCAAGGCATTCTACGGAGCACGCGTCTTTATTAAAAAGCCTGACTGTATTATCACAAGCCTTATCATTTTCAAAAGGCTTTCCGGTCCAGAAATCAATATATTTTTTTATGTCGCATGTATTTGTATAGCGGACAGAGCCGCTGTATTCAGGAAATTTATAGTCATCAGCGTAAAGCGTGCCCGTCGCCCCGCTTCCGGCTCCCAGATAGCTTTTTAATGCCCAGTACGTCTTATTATGCCGGCTTTCCGCGCCGTCTTTGCAGAAATTAGACACCTCGTACTGATTAAAACCGTTTTCCTCAAGATAATCGCGGCCTAAAAGCCAGAGCGCGTCAGCTTGATCGCTGTCATAATCGAGCACGCCGCCTGAAATCTTTCCTTCAAGCACAGTTCCTTCCTCTAAAGAAAGCGAATACAGCGAAATGTGGCTTGCGCCGCTTTTGATTGCAGAATCAATGTCTTCTTTTAGCGATTTTTCTGTCTGATACGGTAAGCCAGCAATCAAGTCGAGGCTAAGGCGCCCTTTCCAAAGGCGGCTTATCGCAGCGAGGGCGGAATAACAATCGGAGGAAGAGCTCCGCCTGTGCACAAGAGAAAGGCATTTGTCCGAAAAAGACTGAATTCCAAGAGAAAGCCTTGTTATTCCGCCCGAGCTAGCTGCTCCCAGTATGTCCGGCGTAACATCAGAAGGATTCATTTCCATGGTAAATTCGATGTTTTTAGAAAAAGGAGCGGCTTTTTTTATACCGTCGCAGAGCCGGACAATATCGCATGGCGAAATCAGGCTCGGGGTGCCGCCGCCTATGTAAACGGTGGCCCATTCAGGCACATTAAAGCGCATGGCGTAAAAGGAAATTTCGTTAATCAGGGCGTCTATGTATGAAGAGCTGACCGCGCTGCCGTTTATTACGCTTGAAAAAAAATCACAGTAATCACAGCGGCTTACGCAAAAAGGTATATGTATGTAAAGTGAAAGCGGTTTTCCGTTCATTAAAATTGCGCTTTGCAAAAATATATTAGAAAAGCCTTATGTGCCTGAACGGGAAATATGCCATGAGCACTCTTTTTTTAATGCTTGATTCCCTTACGCATCCAAAAAGGCGGCTGTCAATGCTTGATAGACGGTTGTCGCAGAGGACAAAATATTCATCCCGCCCTAATGTAATTTCAGAAAAACTTCCCTGGGGACCGACAGAAACATCCCATTCATTTGGCGGAATCATGATGTCTACATTGTAAGGAGACTCCGTAAGCTCAAATTCAGTCAAAAAATGCTTCTCACCTTTCGGACGAACATAAAGTATGTAATCCTTCATAAAAATCGTGTCGCCCGGTACGGCCGCAATCCGTCTTATAAACGAAGCGTCACTCATTTTAAGTGATTTTGAAAAAGGCCTGATTTTCTGAAATGTAAAAAAGCCTGTAAAAGCGTCAACTGATTTCTGTAAAAGAGGACGGCTTTCGTTATCTGAAAAATCAACCGTATACATGTCGCCGCGGTGCGGTTTTAATGGAATCGGTGTTACAAAAAGCAGTGAATTTCGTTTTATATTCGGTTCCATGGAGATAGTACGCTGCTTTACGGGGGTAATCAGGAAAGAAAAGAACGCATTTACGGCTGCGAAAAATAATATGAAGATAAAGAAAAACCTGAAAATCCGGGAATTGCGCTCAAGCTTCATTCCGTATGAAAGCGCGTAAATATCGTTATTCATAGCGTGAATGTTATCATAAAAAAAACCTCTCTTCAATCACTTGTTGAGAGTGTAAAGTGAGTATATAATTGAAGAATGGCAGAAAATGCAAAAAAAATAGCAGAGAACAAAAAAGCCCGCTTCAATTATTTTATAGAAGAATCAATAGAATGCGGCATTGCACTTGAAGGAACGGAAGTCAAGTCAGTAAAGGCAGGAAACATTTCATTTCCGGACGCATTTGCCGAAATTATAAATGGTGAGGTCTGGGTACGCGGACTTCATATTTCAGAATATGCATATTCTTCTGTCTTCAATCACAATCCTGACAGGCAGAAAAAGCTTCTTCTTCATAAGGAAGAAATAAAAAAGCTTGCGCGGAAGGTTGAAGAAAAGGGATTTACGCTTATACCGCTTGATTTTTACCTTAAAAACGGACGCGTTAAAGTAAATCTTGGCGTGTGCAAGGGAAAGAAAGCATTCGATAAGCGTGATACGATAAAGGAACGCGATTTAGACAGGCAGGTCCAGAAGGAATTCAGGCGGGATTTGCAGTCATAACCTGAGGCGGAAAAGACAGGCGGATGAAGAAAACGCTGATTTTTTTTACAATCAATCTTCTCTTTTTAATTGCAGGCGCATTCTCACAGTCTTATTCCCTGTATTTCTACGGCGTTGTCTCAAATGTTAATGACGAAAACATGATAAAAATCACGCAGGACCTTTTTGCAGCCCAGATAAGGAATTTAAACGGAATAATCCTTATTGACGAGCGGAATTCTCCTGTAAAAGCCTCCCTCCAGAATCAGGACGAAGGCGCATCTGCTGAATCATATTTTTCGCTTATCAATCCTGACAATTCACCAAACGCGCCTCAATCCGGAAACCAGTACCTTTCGTTTTTCTCGAAGATTTACCGTCCGCAAAGTGACGAAAACTGGAGATGCACCTTCTACCTTAAAAATTATGCAACCGGAGAAATACGACTTTCGGAAAACGAATACGATTCCTATTATAAAATCCTTTCGGAAGCAAAAAATTCCATTCTCAAGCTCATAGCGGATTCCACCAATCTTGAAGCGGACTCGTCTGACGGTCAGCAGGCAAGACAAAATACACAGAAAGCCGCGTCCGCCGGCGTAAGCCTCGAAAACATAGCCGGAACATGGTCAGGCGAAAAGAACGTCTCAAAGATTGTCCTTATGCGTAGCGGCCGCGGCTTTGTAATATTCAATAACGGCGCTACTATGAACATAAGCATCTCTATTTCCGGTGACGATGAAGGTGCAAAAAAGCTTAAGATAATGCAGGAAGGAAAATTCAACGCGTCGTTCTTCCCGGAAATTCCGCGTCAGAACGCACTTGAGTATGCAGAGACCGCGCCTTCTATTGAATGGAACCTTGCGCTTACTTCAGGCGGCGAGCTTAAGGGAACAAAAAAGACGCTTGTTCCGCACGAAAGCACATTTAAAGAAGGAAGCGTCGACGTAACCTGGTACCGCGAGCAGTCCCGCAGATAAAATCCGACATGTAGTACAGAGCAGAGTCAAAGCTTGTTTGGGATTTTTTAAGATTCAAATACAGCGATTCGTCAGAATCGCATGGTACAGAGCAGAGTCAAAGCTTGTTTGGGAT
>CACYCX010000226.1 GCA_902772975.1 uncultured Spirochaetaceae bacterium | reverse complement strand
CGTATTCGCAAAAAACCTTCCATGCAAGAGAATGTGCTTCTGGAATCTCTGTTTTAGTAAGTTTTCGTATGCAAAATGATGATTCTGTTGCAAAGGTACATTCCATTTTTATTACCTCATCCTATTCAATGTCGTTTCACCATTCCGCGCGAACTTCAAGAATGTTGCCGCTCGTATTTAGAATTTCTTTAAGCCGCGCGTCCAAATCAGTGTGGTTGTCGCGGTAATCCTTTTCACCGAAGTCTGGTCGTGCGGGAAAGGCAAGAAATTCTTTTTCGAGGCTGAACTGAGCGTTTACCCCGGCTTTGTTTCCGCGTGCGTCAAGGCGAATCCATTTTTTGAGCGGGCTGATGTAAACCGTGTTCATTGCGTGGATTATGTAGCCGTCGCTTGCGTCATCGGCGCGTGTCAGATACTGGTAGCTTATTCCGCTAGGTATTTTATTTGCACGAAGCAGGGCTGCGAGCAGGCAGGATTTTGTCCAGCAGATGCCGGTTCCGTTTTTGAGCACGTCGCTTGCCTTTTTTGAGACCACGGTGAGCCTTGCGTCCCAACTGTGGGGAATCTCGTCGCGCACAAATTTGTATGCCCTTTCGATGTAGTCCACCTCATCAGAAGAAGCTGCTTTCAGTTCGTCCGCTTTCTGCACAATCAGCGGATTTGAAAAATCAATGCAGTCCGTTTCCCTTAAGAATTCAGATAAATCTTCCATTAAGCTTTTTCTCCCTGCCTGTTCTCTTCAAGAATCTGCATTTTTTTGTTTTTTTCTGGCCATTGTTTGTCCATAATCACTCTCCGATGACATTGCCGATGAAATGCAGTTTTTCTTATTATTTTTCAACCCTTGAATTCCTTATAAATGTGAAATACTTCTTCGCGACCAAGATATTTCTCACCGTCAAAGGTCATCTTTAAGACCCAGGGCATAAAATCAATTATTTTCAGAAAGCTTTCGGCATTAAAGGAAGGCTCGTAATAATTGATGATGCTTGAAAGTGCCGTTCCGTGTGTTCCAATTGCAATTGTTTTGTCCTCGTATTTTTTGAGGATTTCCGAGAGGGCTTCGATGTTGCGCTTTTGAACTGAGCCGATTGATTCTCCGTCTTCTTCCGCAAAAGAAAAATCTGCCCAGCGTTTTTTGAACATGTCGGGTCCGCTGTTACCCTTCTTTCCGGCTTTGCGTTCATGCAGGCGGTCGTCAATTTCGATCTTCATGCCGTAAAAGTCAGCTGTCGGCTTTATTGTATCAAAACTCCTTTTATACGGACTTGAAACAAAGACATCGATTTTTTTGTCTTTGAGAATTTCCACCAGTTTAAAAGAATCTGCCAGTCCTTCATCGGTAAGCGGTCTTGTTCTGTCATCCTGCCATTTCTGGTCAGGCAGGCAATGCCGTACAAAATAGATTGTTGTCATATTGTCCTTTTGACTCCTCGTTATAGGTTGATATTTTTCACCGGCTTTGGATTTGCAGTGTGCTCGTCCTCTTTGTCGGTACAGGCAATGCATGCATTGATGTTCAGAACACCCTGTTTTTTATTTCCACTTATTTGTCTCCATTCAGCTTCTGGCAGAATTCTATGATTTTTTTCTCGTTTGAATCTGATTGTCGTTCCTTCGGATTGATAAGAGCAAGTTCGGCTTCAAGATTTTCAATACCCAGAGCATTCTTGAGTTTTGTAAATTTCTTTGGATTGCCTTCACCGGCCTGACAAGCAAAGGCTGCAATTTTTTTATCTGAAAGATTATTTTCATTAATAAAAGTCCGAAGTGGTGGTGTAAAAGTTCCTGCCCAGACAGGTGTTCCGAATATTACCAGGTCGTAATTCTGGGCATTGAATGAATACTGTTCAAGCTCAGGAGACTCCCCCATTACAGCACTTTTTCCGCCCCAGAAGTATTTTGAAAATCCCTTTTTCGGATAAACTTTTTTCGGATAGAGACGCAGAAGGTCGGCATTCAGTTCAGAAGCAATTTTCTTTGCTACAAAATCCGTATTTTCTTCGAGTGAATAATAAACTACGATTGTTTTCATAAGGCTCCTATTGTTTATATAGTCTTAGTATAAAGCTTAAATTCATTTTGGTACGGATTTTTCATACCAAAAAAAATATATTTTCAGATAAAATGCATGGGCTGGTAATGAATGGGGGGATTACCTGTCTTCTTTTTTGAGCATTGAAACATGAGTGATTTTATTCACATCATCAGGATATTCCTTTAGGAATTTCATGCCTATTGATTCTGCAGTTTTTATGGAAGCAGTGTTTGTATATTTGCAGTAAGAATAAAGTACAGGATAATCAGTATTAGCAAAAGCCCAGTCTCGTACTGCCGATGCCGCCTCTTTTGCGTACCCCTTTCGCTGGAATTTACGGTTTATGTGATACCCGATTTCCGGAAGAGGCTGGCCGTCTATGTTTTGAATTGTAATTCCGCAGTCTCCGATGAACTGTCCGTTTTCTTTTAGGACTACTGCCCACAAACCAAAGCCGTACTTTTTATAATTATCCAGATTCCACGAAATCCAGTTATGAGTTTTTTCCTCACTGAAAGGAGCCGGGTAATGTTCCATAGTCTGTGCGTCTGACATAATTTCATAAAGCGCATCAAAATCATCATTCTTGTATTTGCGAAGAATAAGGCGCTCGGTTTCAATAACTATTTCATTCATTTTTTTATTCCTCCGTTTTATCGTTGTCAATAAAGCTATTTTACAAAAACATAGATAAAGGGAAAACAGAATTCAGATAAGATGCATTTTTTTGTGATGAAATGCACCTATTTTATTTCAGCTTCGGAAAATAAAACCGCCTTCCCTGAAATAATTATTCGTCCGCCTTTTCTCTCCGCATAAAGGACGCCGCTTCTTTCTGATGCCTGAAAGCATGTAAGCTTTTCCTTTCCAAGCCGGTCACACCAGTAGGGGGCAATCATGCAGTGGCTGCTTCCTGTGACCGGGTCTTCCATCAATCCAAGTTCCGGGCAGAAAACGCGGCTTACGCTGTCATATTCCAAGCGTTGCGTGTCCGCAAAAAACTTTGTCCGTAAAAGCGTCAACAATGTACTGTTTCATTATTTACCCCGTCACTTCAATATGCTTATATTTTTTTTCCGCATGATTCAGCTCTTTTTTCATAAGTGATAGAATCCGCGGACGGTTATATCTTTGAATGCAGACAAAAAGTCCGTCAACTAATGCTCCGAAAACTGATGTCCAGAAAAAAATCCAGAACTTTCCGACAGCAAGCGAAAACAGCACCGGAACAAAACTTAAAATCATGCAAAGCTCGTGATAGACTTCAGCCTTGCAGATATGATTCAAAAGCTCGTCATAACTGTTAACCGCAACATCGAAATCACTTTCATTCCATGTAGGAAGAAAGTCCTTCCACTTTTTGACTGCAAGAATTCTGTACAGAACGCCTTCAAATTTCTTTTCGGTAAACCACCATCTATTCCAGGCGCACAACCGTGAAATCAATTTTAAAATCAGGTTTGCAATACTGAAGCGAATTGTATAATGAAAAAGAAATGTAAAAAGCGAAACGGCCGCAAAGAAAGCAACCGCATTGCGCCTAAAGTGATCGACAACGAATAGTATAATCGTTACGAAAATAAAAAGAAAATATATCAGATATAATGCCTGTTTTTTATTCCGAGTCATACAGCAATTAAATTATAGCACATTGATTTACTTAACTACCATCATATCTTCCTGCTCGTCAGCAAGCAAAAGTAAATCGAGAAAGGCCTTTTTGTTCAACGGCAAAAACGGAACAGATCCATAAACGTTTTTCATTTGACTCTCCAAAAAATGTAATTGACAGCATAATTATAAAGATTAAATAAATTTTTGTACGGCTTTTCTTACAAGATGCAGCTTTTTGCCGATGAAATGCAGGTGCAATTAGTAAGCAACACAAGTCCCCTTTTTACGCTAAAAAAACTGTTGATAAAATATTGAAAATAAGTCATATTTCTTTATGGAAAACATATCTTTAATAAAACTTGACGACGATATCGCCCTAATCCTTTCAGATTTAGACGGAACTTTATTCCACGACGACAAATCAATTTCTGACTTCACCAAAGAGACAATTGCAAAAGCACAGAAAAAGGGAATCCTTTTCGGGATTTCAACTTCCCGCGCGCTCGTAAACGCAGAAAAATTCCTCGAAGGAATAGCACCCGATGTCATGATTACAAACGGCGGCGGAATGGCATTTTACAAGGGCAAAAAAATCTACAACTGCGAATTTTCACCGGCTGAAACCCAGACTCTCATAAAAGCCGCATTCGACCTGCTTGGAAAAGATGCCGTAATTTCAATCGACAACGAAAAGGGTCTCTATTCAAATTCAAAAGAAGAGCTCGGTGACAAATTTTGGACTTTCAATGATTTTTCTGATTTCAGGGAACCTGCCATGAAGCTTTGCATCAAGACGCTCGATAAGGAAGCCGTCACAAAAATCGCTTCAAGCATCGGCATTGAAAAAGTTGACATGCTTCCATTTTCAGATATTCCCTGGTACAAGCTCAGCAGCCATAAGGCTACAAAGGAAAATGCAATCAAGGCACTGTGCGCTCACCTGAATCTTCCGGCTCAAAAAATCGCCGCATTCGGAGATGACTTCAACGACATCGGCATGCTTAAGCTCTGCGGAAAAGGAATCGCCATGCAGAACGCCATCGCCGAAGTAAAGGACGCGGCTGACGAAACCTGTCTTTCAAATCAGGAAGACGGCGTTGCAAAATGGATTGAGGGGTTGCTTTAGCTTCTCCTGCGCCTTGCCAGACATATTCCCGCGATGACTGCAAGGTAAACTGCGGACAATATTATATAGAAGAGAATGTCAACCTTCAAAAAACAGTAGAGGAAGTTAAAGCAGAAGTGAATGACAATTCCGTAAAGAAGGTTGTCGTGCTTTTCCATAAAGAAGTTCATGATGAAGCAGAGTCCGGTCATGACAATCACGTTGGAAAGAACGTAGGGAATCATCTGCAAGCCCATAAAGTCTGAATCGACGAACCAGAGGATTGTGTGCCAGAAAGCCCAGATCAGGCCCTGAATGACGGATGCCGCAAAAAATCCGTGGCGGGAATTGAGGTAAGGACGTACATAGCCGCGCCATCCGGATTCTTCACCGGTCGGGCCGGTCGTTACGGAAAAGAGGAAGGAAGCCCAGAAAGGATAAGACCCGAGATTCCAGTAAGAGGCGAAAGGCTTTCCCTGCACGGCTGACAAAAGAGCCACGGTCACAAGGGTTGCGCCCAAAGTGAGCAGGGCTGCGGTCAGTATGGAAGGAAAAGTGACCTTTCCTGCAAAGGCATTTTTGTAAAATTCCCTTACGGTTTTACCCGGAACAAAATATCTGAAACCCGCTAGAAGTACAATTGTCGGCGCCCATGCACAGACATTAGAAAGGATGCGCATTACAACCGGCGGACAGTGAAAGACCATACTGGCAGTTCCGCAGATTCCCATAACCATCGCCCAGAAAACAAGATACGAGGCGATTACATAATTTCTGATATTTTTCTTTTCCATAACAAAATCCTGCTTTTATTATAAGGCAGAACCTCTTGTCTGAAAATGATTTTTAGACAAGATGCAGGTTTTGCAGATGAAATGCAGGCTGGAAAAGTTATGCTGCATATTAACTACTAAACATCCAAAATTTCATACAAAGTCTTGTAAAGGAATTCAGCCTGCTCTTTTGAAATCTTGAGGCACGAGCCGATTTTTCCGGGAATTGACGCGGCTTTGTCCTTCAGTTTTTCGCCTTCATCGGTGATTGTGATTTCGACGATTCTTTCATCCTCTGAATTGCGCTGTCTTTTTATGAGCGATTTTTTTTCCATCGATTTTAAGAGCGGAGAAAGAGTTCCCGTGTCGAGGTAAAGCAGTTTTCCGATTTCGCCGACGGTGACTGATTTTTTCTCCCACATCACCATCATCACGATGTACTGTGTGTAGGTCAAATCGATTTCCTTCAAGAGCGGCGTGTACCGTCTGAGGATTTCACGGGATGCGGCATACAATGGAAAGCAAAGCTGATTTTCAAGCTTGAGGCAGTCGTATTTTTTCATGCTAAGTCCTTCTTCATGTTCCTGATATAGTCCGCTGCAGAAAGTCCTGCAACTCCGCCTTCATAGACAGCCTTGCACACCTGCAAAAGTCCGCCGTTCGCATTTCCGCAGCTGAAAATTCCGGGCGCGTTCGTAGCCATTTTTTCGTTCACGGCGATTGAGTCTTCGTTGAGCATGAGCCCGAGTTTTTTTGCAAAGTCAGCAGCTCCAGCAGTTCCGAGAGCAACGAAAATTCCGTCGGCTGAAAATTTTTCTCCGTCTGCAAATTCAAGGCCTGCAACTTTTGCGTTCTGACCGTCGGCAAGAATTTTTTTGATTTTGCGAGAGTCGGTTCTAATTTTTTCAGCGAGCGAAGGATTTCCTGAGATTTCTTTTTTAATCTGAAAGTCGTCTTTTCCGTCAGTCAAAACCGTGACGCTTTCTGCAATGTT
>CACYCX010000225.1 GCA_902772975.1 uncultured Spirochaetaceae bacterium | reverse complement strand
AAGGCGAACGGATGTTTTTGACGCATGCAGCGACCTTAATTCATTCTCATTGAAATCCCACCATACAAAAAGCGAGACAGGATTGCGTACGATTGCGTCAATTCTTGTCTCATTATATGATTTTGGAAGTTCACATGATGTTTCGGGTGTTCCGTCTGATATTTGAATTGATTCCTGCTTTGTAAGGGAATCGTTGATTTCTTCTGCAAATTCCAGCAAATCGCCGATAATCAGCTGCCTGTTCAAGTCGTCCGGTATGTCAATTCCGTATTCGTCTGCCAGCGAAATTAGATCTGCTGATGATAAGGTTTCAAGATAAGCTCTGCTCCAGTTGACATTCTTCATATATAAATAATCTATTAAATAGGTCTTTTAGTCAAGAAGTCAGAAAACGGTTTTTCTAATTTGTCAAGTTTTTTTTTAATAATTCTTTATAAAATCAGGAATGGAAAATTCTTAAATAAAAATTTGAAAAATCATGAATTTAAATTATTACAAACTTCCAACACTTTCAATATCGTGATAATATATTTGCGGGGTAAAAATAATGGCCAAAAAAGCACAATACAAAATTTCAGTGATTCTGTGTGTTTTTCTTGTTTCGCTAGTTCTTACAATTAGTGTCGCCCAGGTAATTGCAATTTCAACTTTCAGCAAGAAATCAACAGTTGAAAGCTATGCAATGGACTGCACTCAAATCACTAACGCGTATTCACTAGCAATAGCAAATAAGATAAGTGAATACTTAAATCAGATGACATTCTATTCGGATGCCGATGTCGTTATGACTGGCGATAATCAAAAAATCGTAACATGGCTTAAAGAGCATAACGGTACGAGAAAGACTTATTTTTCTTCCGTAATGTTTGCCGGAAAAGACGGAATCGGTTACAGTGATATCGGCGGCGTGGAAAATGTTTCGGGCGAAAGGTTCTTTAAGGAAATCATCCAGAACGGAAAGTCAAGCTATGTTGATAATCCTACCCGCGATTCAAACGGGAATCTTGTTTTCCATATCGCACGCGCCGCAAAGCTTCACGGAAAAATAATCGGACTTTTTTCAGCTGTAGTTTCACTTGATAACGTAAAGAATATGGTTGAATATATTCTTCTTGGTGAATCAGGACAGACCTGGATTATTGCGGATAACGGAACTGTTGTCGCAAACATGAACCCTAACGCAATAATGAAGCTCAACCTGCTTGACGGCTCAAATAATCCTTCCGTTACAAAACTTGTTCAGAAGGCTGTAAACGGCGGAATCGGTACAGGCTGGGTAAAGGACTGGGGCGATTTAAAGGGGAATGTTTTTGTAACTTATACGCCGATTGCACATACGCCATGGGTTTTTGCGTTTACTATCGGAGAATCTCAGGTTTACAAAACAGGAAATGCCCTGCAGGGGACGACAACGCTGATTTCGATATTTACAATCCTCGTGCTTGCAATTTCAATTCTCTTGATTTCAGGCTTTATGCTTAAGCCGCTCGGAATCGTAGAAAAATCAATTAATGAAATTGCATCCGGTCACGCTGATTTGACACGCCGTATTCAGATTAATTCACGGACGGAAATTGGTTCTGTAGTTGACGGCTTCAACAGTTTCGCGGCAAAGCTCCAGAGTATTGTAAGTGAGCTTAAAAATTCAAAGGAACAGCTTTCTTCGGCCGGTGAAAAAATGCACGAATGCTCTAAGGAAACTGCTTCGTCGAATACTCAGATTCTGGAAAACATCGATACTGTTTCAGAAAGAATTTCAAATCAGTCGGCAAGCGTTGAGCAGACGGCTGGTGCTGTAAATGAGATTGCATCAAACATCGAGTCGCTTGAGCGAATGATAGAGCAGATGGTTCAGAGTGTTTCTCAGGCGTCTGCGGCCGTTGAGGAAATGATCGGCAATATCGATTCTGTAAATGATTCAGTTAAAAAGATGGCAGAGCAGTTTGGCGAGCTTGAAGAAACCTCGGCTGTTGGAACTGAAAAACAGAAAGACGTTAACGAAAGAATTTCGCAGATTGAGCAGGAATCTGTGATGCTCCAGGAAGCTAACTCTGCAATTGCAAGCATCGCAAGTCAGACAAACCTTTTGGCTATGAATGCAGCGATTGAGGCGGCTCATGCGGGAGAGGCAGGTAAGGGCTTTGCGGTTGTTGCTGACGAAATCCGTAAGCTTTCAGAAACTTCAACGGTACAGTCAAAGACAATCGGAATGCAGCTTAAAAAAATCCGCGATTCAATTACGGGCGTTGTTTCTGCCTCTCAGGCTTCAAGTGATGCTTTTGTTTCTGTGACAGAAAAAATTCAGAGCACTGATGTGCTTGTAAATCAGATTAAGGAAGCAATGCAGGAACAGGCGGAAGGTTCGCGCCAGATAGGAAGCGCACTCAGCACTATGAACGACAGTACGCTTGAAGTCCGCACGGCATCAAAAGAAATGTCTGAAGGTAACCATGCAATCCTGGAGGAAATAAAGCAGCTTCAGGATGCAACAGGTGCAATCAAGGAAAGCATGAGCCTGATTTCAAGGACAACAGAAAAAATTACTGAGACAGGCCAGTCGCTTGATAATATTACAAAAATCATGAACGACTCGATTCTTGAAATTGGAAATCAGGTTGATCAGTTTACGGTCTAGGGAGGAAAGATGAAAAAGATTTTATTGATTTCGCTTGCAGCAATTTTCGCTTTTTCAATATTCGGATGCTCAAAAAAGAATGATGCAAAAAATGAAATAGTCGGAGTTCTTCTTCGTAACGATAATGAAGCTTTCCTTCAGGCTTATAAAGAAAGTCTTCTTGAAACGGCAAAAAAGAACAATGTGCAGCTCAAGATTTATTCTGCAAACAACGATGCAGCTATTCAGATTGACCAGCTTAAGACTATGCTTTTAAATGGCGTAAAAAATTTTGTAATCATAGCGTACAGCACTGATCTTACGGAGCAAATGGCAAAAATCATCAGGTCGCAGGGTGGGGCAGCTGCCTTTTCAAACATCATTCCTTCTGTTGATGCCTTAAAGGTTGACAAGAATTTTTTCTATGCTTCGTCCCCGGAAACTGATGCGGGAAATTTTCAGGCTCAGATTATCGACAGTTACTTCAAAAAAAATCCAGCAAAGCTTTCTGGAAAAAAACTGCATGTAATTTACATCAATGGTGAGTACGGACATCCGGCGCAGATTTACAGAAAAGTCGGAGTTATGGAAGGACTTTCAAAATCCGGATACGATGTGGAAATTGTGGCAGAGTATGGTGCAAACTGGAGCCGGGACAGTGCAAGGCAGTACCTTGACCTTTTTATTGAAGGCGAAAAAAAGCAGTTTGATGTAATAATTGCACAGAATGATGAGATGGCTTTGGGTGCCGTTGATTCTCTAGTAAAGCACGGACTTGTTGACGATCCTTCAAATCCGACGCGTGATACCGATAATGACGGCACTGCGCTCAAAGTTCCGGTTCTTGGAATTGATGCAACTGAAGGCGGAAAAAAATCAATGAGTGAAAACCAGATGTTTGCGACAGTCCTCCAGGATGCAAATGCACAGGCTGCTACGGCACTTGAGCTTGTATTGCAGTGCATGAAAAACGGTTCTGCTATCGGCTACACGACAACGGCCGGATTAAAGGCCGCTACTCAGGTTACAAAAGAAGCACCTCTCACTGATAATTCAGTTATTAATCAGTGTTTTGTTGTTCCGTTTGTTCCTGTTCAGAAGTAGGCTGTGAATAAAAAATACTGAATCTTTACATTCGCTGAATTAAAAATTCATGTAATCAAACATCGGGTAATCGGTTGAAATATTAAATTTCTGATTACCCGAAAATTTGTCATTTATTTTTTTAGCTCTGGGATTTTAATTTTTCTCACATTTTATTTCGAGCAATGCCGTGTACATTATAGATTAGTTTAGTATTCTTTCAAAATCGTATTATTCATCATTATTCTGAGCGTTTTAGGCGTTATTTATATTAATAGGGAACAATACTTGAGATACAAGTATCTTCCCATTTATCACCTTTATATACTTCTTTTATGTACATTATTATATTTGTAGTCGGTTGTTTTAGATTAATATCCTGAAAATAAACACAATCATCTAATTGAACTTCAAATTCTAAATTATTATCCAAATCTTTTATTAAAAAAGTTTTTACTCTTGAATTATTTTTGTATAAATCTGTGTTTTTATAATCTACATAACCATTTAGGATTTCAAGACGCTCAAATTTTTTTTCCGTTTTGATTTGTATGGATTCGTTTTCTCCATATCCGGCTTTTCCTTCTACCCATGGTTTATGATTCGGATTCAATATTTGGGAACCTTCTTTGCTATCTGGTGGAAGAAACAGTGTGCCTAGATTTCTAGAAGAGTATAAAGTTTTTCCTTCTCTAAGTTCAGAACTGGCAGTGTATTTTGTTTTATAAACTACAAACGGTCGATATAAATTCTTTTCTTCGATATATGTTTGATGAGATTTCAGAAATTCTTTGTAATTGATTAAATCTTCTTCATTATCAAAATCGATTTGTGGATGAAAGCAATATCCATTATTTTGAAAGATTACAATTTTTCCAAATAAATAATAGAAACCATTTTTATTTAATTGGAAATCGTTTCTGTTATATTCTTTAACAGTATTTTGATCTTCATCTTTGAAGATTAATCTATCTGGTGTTATTGTAAATTTGTGAAAGCCAAAAGAATCTGTATAAAAAGATATATTCTCTTTTTCCTGTGAATATAGATACATAATTGGAAAGAGCATTAACATAAAAAAAACTTTTTTCATTTTATATTCTCCACGGCAGCGCCCCAATGCGGGCGTCAGCATAACTACTCAGTTAAACCGCACGCAAGCTTGACTTGCCGTCTGTGACAAAGTACGAAAAGACAATGCTTGTCATTGCAATCATCGCAATTGTTATAGACCTGCTCACCTTCCTAATAAAATAGGACGTAAGAGCATAAAAAAGCCCGCCTTGTAGCTACCAACTCAGACGGGCTTATAGAATAAGCTACGGAGGCGGTCGCTCGATTGCTTTGCGTCCCCGCTTGTTTAAATATATACCGATATATTTTTTTCGTCAACTTTTATGTCCAAAATCTAAAAAACTATTTTTTTTTATCGAAGCTGCGTAAAGCCGCATTCAATTAATTTAATAAAATCTGGCTTGAACAGATTTTAGAAATATTTATTATGTGAATTTTATGAAAAGGGTAGAGGGCAGTTAATAAATAAAATATGCTACAGCAAAAATATGTTTTGCTGTGAAAGATAAAATAAGCATTTCTTCATTCTATTCTTCATCATTACTGTTGTTATCCTTATCTGATTCAAAATGTTTCTGATAGTAGATATCTGAAAATAAACGGTGGCGGGCTTGACCGCATTATCGGATTTGAGCTACTTGTTATGCTATTAATACTTATTATTTGGATCTTTAGACATTTTGTAATAACTAAAAGATCCAAGCTCTATATAATCTTTAGTAAATTCGACTTCCTCATTTGTATAATTATACTGTTCTTTCCATGTTTTATTTAATTCAAAATTTT
>CACYCX010000224.1 GCA_902772975.1 uncultured Spirochaetaceae bacterium | reverse complement strand
TTTTCTCATGCAAATTTACAAATACTCTAAATACTCCATTTCCTCCAACCGCACTTATTTTTGAGCTTTTAAAGGTGAAGGGAACTGTTATCCAGCGCTTTGCCCCATCCGGCCGCGCGTTGCGGTTTTTGCTTCCTGCATACTGATTGAAAAACGGAAGAAGCTCAGCATAACCGCTTGTACCATCCGGCCGCTTGTCCCAATCCGGCCTGATTGTACCATCAGCGCACGCCGCGTCAGCGCATAACAAATTAAAATATTCTTTTACAACGCCCTTTATTTCCTGAACGCCACCGGCCGCCTTATCATCACCGCTATCCGGTTTTTTGCCATCGTCTTGCCCATAATCACCGCCGTTCCCATTTCCGCCGCCTGCGCCGCTACCGCAAAGCTCAAGATATTTTTCCAGGTCAACCGCCTCACAGTCAAAGCCTTCTTCTTCAAGTGCAATTGCGGCTTCGGCGGCTTCTTCCTCGCGGCCGGGATATTTACCGGCGGCGCGGCGTGCTTTCTGGAGCATCGCGCCATTTAATTTAAGTCCTGACTGCATCATGTATTGGATTATTTTTTTTGAGGCCTCATCATTTGGAAGACCAAGCGATGCAAACAGGGCCTGAATGTCCGATGAGGGCGATTCTGTTACTGTTACGGGAGCAAAAGCTTTTGCGCCTGCCTGAGCGCTCTGCTGGATAAGCATAACCCTGCCGCCTGAAACATGGATTTTTGCATTGAATACGGAGCCTGGTGTAAGGGGCACAGCGCTTTTTACATTAAAGCGGCCGCCTCCAAAAGCTACGACGAAAGAATCGCCCGATGCCTGTTTGAGGACGCGTACAGATACAACGCTGCCGTCTTTAAGCGGCGTCTGCGTGTTTTTTGGAAGAGAAGAAAGTGAATGTAAATGTATATTATTTGTATTCACCTTATATAACAAAAAAGCGCAGCAGATGCCGCGCTTTTTTTTAATCTAATTAATTAGCTGCGTTCTCAGCTGGTTTCTGTGCTGCAGCAGCTTCTTTTGCCTGTGCGGCAGCATCAGCAGCGGCGTTACGAGCTGCGATAGCAGCGTTAACTGCACCACCGAGAAGCTCTTTAACCTTAGCCTTCTTACCAACCTTATCGCGGATGTAGTAAAGCTTTGCACGGCGTACTTTACCTGGGCGAATAACATCAACCTTCATAATGCGTGGTGAGTTAATCGGGAAGATACGCTCAACGCCTACTCCGTATGAGTTCTTGCGAACTGTGAATGTGCGGCGTGCACCTGCATTCTTCATACAGATAACGAGTCCTTCAAAAATCTGAACACGTTCTGTCTTACCTTCAATAATCTTGAAGTGAACCTGTACAGTATCACCTACGTGGAACGGCTGTGCTCCCGGGCGTTTCTGCTGTTCTTCAATTGTCTTTATCAGATCCATTGTCGTCTCCAGTTAATTCAGCGGATTTCTTTCTGCCGTAAAGCAGCTTGTTCCGCTTTTTTCGGTCATGCTTAATGCAATTCTGACCGGTTATTTCCTCAATCATTTTTTCGGCTTCTGCAGTCAGCAATCCCTGAACACGAGCTGCGCTTACCATATCTGGCCGTGCGTAGTATGTTTTTTCAAGACGCTTTTTCAGACGCCACTTCCGGATATTTTCGTGGTTTCCCGAAAGCAAAACCTCGGGTACTTCCATGCCCTTGTATACTGGTGGACGCGTATACTGGGGATATTCCAAAAGTCCGCCGCTGTAGCTCTCTTCATCGAGCGATTCGCTTGAAATAACTCCGTCAACAAGTCGGTATACCGTATCAACTATGACTGTTGCAGAAACTTCTCCGCTTGACATGACATAGTCGCCGATAGAAATCTCATCGTCAACATAGTAATCAATAATCCGCTGGTCAATACCTTCGTAACGTCCGCAGATTATTACAAGCTCTTCTTCGCGGCTTAATTCCAGCGCTTTTTTCTGCGTAAACTGCTTTCCGCCGGGAGTTACAAAAATAACCCTCTTCTTCATTGCGTTTACCGAATCAAGCGCCCGTCCCAGAGGCTCTGCAAGCATAAGCTGCCCGGCGCCTCCTCCATACGGACTATCATCACATGTGCGGTGCTTATCAAAGGCAAAATCTCTGATATTCACCAGGTCGTAGGCAATAATTCCCTTTTCAACCGCTTTGGCCATGATTGAGCTTTCAAAATAAGCCCGCGGAATCTCAGGAAACAAGGTCAGCACTGTAAATTTCATGGACTTACTCCAGAATCCAGAGGTGCATCAGCTGGACCGTTCTGCCTTTTACATCAACTTTACCGATATGCTCTTTAACAAGCGGTACCAGCACTGTGCGCGGTTTTCCACTTGAAGTAAACTTGACTTCGTCTGACAAAATATCGCAGCTCTCGGAAAGGGAAACCTCAAGGAGGTCACCTGCTCCGCCTTCCAATACGTCTGTAATCGAACCCACCAATATGGGCGCAGATCCTTCTGCTAATCCGTTGCCGTTGTTCTCATAAACTAAAGAACATTTTTTCAGATCCTCTACATACCACTCATCCTTATTTAAAGGACAGGCGAACTCTCGCGAGACCCGAATTTCAGATTTATTCAACCTGTTTGCTGCTTCGGGGGAATCTATTCCCGCTAATTTCATATAAAAGGCGCCCTCATTTCCTTCCGCATACTCAACCTGGTAGCTTTTAGAAATATCGTTCTGCCTCAAAGTTACTTCCTTCAGCAAAGAAATGTGGTCGTAGCGACCGGAAGCACTCTCCACTTTAAATTCACCCGAAAGCCCATGAGAGCCACGGACAAATCCCACAGTCATCTGATCATCGAATTGTGTATCAGTCACGATTAGTCCAGAATTTCCAGGCTATAACGCTTTCCGTCCTTGCTTGCAGACGCGCTCAAAACTGTGCGCAATGCCTTTGCAATACGGCCGTACTTGCCTATGACCTTTCCAATATCGCCATCGGCTACCTTGAGCTCCAGTACAGGACCTCTTTCACCCTCAGTTTCATTTACGGAAACAGCATCCGGGTCATCGACCAGTGATTTTGCAATGTATTCAATCAGGTCTTTTTCCATTACCATGCACTCCGTAAATTACTTTGACTGTCCGTTTCTTGTAAGTCCTTTCTTGTTGAAAAGTTTTACAACGATGTCAGTTGGCTGTGCACCAACGCTAATCCAGTACTTTGCACGTTCTGCGTCGAAAGCAATCTGCTTTTCTTCGACTTCGATTGGCTGATAAGTACCGATTTCTTCGATACATCTTCCGTCACGTGGCTTTCTTGCGTCTTGAACTACGATGCGGTAGAACGGGCGCTTTGCAGTACCAAATCTTTTGAGTCTGATTTTGACCACCTTTTAACCTCCATAGAACTCTGAACCGAATTGGGCCAAGTCCTAATTTAATCATTCTAGCCGTGCATAAAACACGACAAATACACCTAGTAGTGTGATTTAAAAATATACTGGAAATCAAGTAAATATTCAAGGTACGAAAGGTGAAAAATGCGAAATTTGCAAACTTTTTCCAACCAGTTTGAAATATGCCCTAGTTTGAAAAGCGCTGTAGAAAAACCTTTGTACGTTCCTCTTTTGGAGCCTTAAAAATCTGGGCGGCACTGCCCTTTTCCACGATATTTCCGTTTGCCATAAAAATTACTTCGCTGCTTATATCGCGGGCAAAAGCCATCTCGTGCGTTACCACTATCATTGTCATTTTTTCTTTTGCAAGCGACTTGATTACCTTAAGGATTTCGCCTGTAAGCTCCGGGTCAAGCGCACTTGTAGGCTCGTCAAATAAAAGCACCTCGGGTTTAAGTGCAAGGGATCTCGCTATCGAAACGCGCTGCTGCTGGCCGCCTGAAAGCTCGCAAGGATACGAACAAGCCTTCTCGCTTAAATCCATCTTCTTAAGAAGATCCTCTGCCGTCTTGCGGGCTTCTTCCCTGGAAATTCCGAGCACCCTGATTTGAGGATCCATAATATTCTGGAGTACTGAATAATGCGGAAAAAGATTGAAATTCTGGAATACAAGCCCGAGATGGCGGCCGATTTTTTTAAGCTCATCCTTTCCGGCATACACTCCGTCTTTTACCATGGTGTCATGGCAGATTGTGATTGAGCCGTCATCGATTTTTTCAAGCTGTGTAAGGCAGCGAAGCAGCGTTGATTTTCCGGAACCGCTAGGGCCAATTATTCCGAGCACGTTTCCTTTTGAAACTTCAAATGAAACGCCTTTTAAAATTTCAAGTGAACCGAAGGATTTTTTAAGATTTTTAACTTCTATAACTGTTTCAAGCTGTTCCATATCAATCTGCCCTAATAATTTTTATATAGCCCTTTATTTATAGTAAGAAAGCTTCTTTTCAAGTTTATTGAAAAACCAGACGACAAGGCCGTTCATTATAAGATAGAAAAGACCTGCAAGATAAAGCGGCGTTGTAGAAAAAAGCCTGTTCGATGCTGATTTAGAAATGTGAAGGAGTTCAATTACGCCGATTACCGTAACTAAAGCTGTATCCTTTACAAGCGTAATTATTTCGTTTCCCATCGCAGGAAGAATTCTTTTTATTACCTGCGGAATTATGATAAGGAAAAATGTCTGAGTCCGTGAATAGCCCAAAACCTTTGCCGCTTCGTACTGCCCCTGAGGAATTGACTCGATGCCGCCGCGGTAGATTTCTGCAAAATAAGAAGCGTAGTTAACTGAAAGCGCCACAATGGCTGCCGTAAATCTTGGAAGCGAGCGTTCAAAAAGAAGTCCCGGAATAAAGTACACGCAGATAAGCTGAAGCATAAGAGGCGTTCCGCGGATTACAAGAAGGAATATTTTTAATATAAAGCTGAGCACTCTGTTCCTTGACATGCGCAGGGAACAAAGCACCATTCCAAGAGGAAGCGCAAATATAATCGTAAGGAAAAAAATCTGTACGGAAGTTAACGTTCCTTGTAGCATAGAAATAATCATTGCGGCCATATGGCTTCCTCTTTTCTCAATAAAATGCGGTTTTAGCGTCCGATTGAAGTAATGTTAGAACCGAACCATTCAGTACTGATTCTGTCTACAGTACCATCCGCAGCCATCTCTTCAAGAATTTTCTGAACTTCATCACGGAGCTTGTCGTCAGTTTTTCTGAATGCAATTCCGTATTTTTCTTCAGCAAGAGCCTGCTCAAGAACATGAAGCGGGAAACCTGAATGACTGATTGCGTATTCTGCGACGATGCTGTCCATTACTACGCCGTCTACACCTTTCATTACAAGGTCATTAAGGGCAATGAGGTTCTGCTCAAGCGGTACGATTTCCTTTACGCTGTTTTTAAAATCAGGATTATCATTTACTGCATCTTCGGCACTTGAACCCTGCTGGAGCGCAATTGATTTTCCCTTTAAATCAGAAAGAGACTTGAATGAAGAATCATTTCTGACTACTACAACCTGCTCGTTGGAAAGATACGGCTTTGAAAAGCAGAGAACCTTCTGGCGCTCTTCTGTAATTGTAAGGCCGTTCCAGATGCAGTCGATGTTGCCTGTATTAAGCTCCTTTTCCTTTGAATCCCAGTCAATCGGCTGAGCACGGAACTTTACGCCAAGGCGCTTTGCAACTTCTTTTGCAAGATCAATATCAAAACCTACGATTTCATTGTCTGCGTTTCTGTAGCCCATCGGCGGGAAAGAATCATCAAGACCAAGAACAAACTCACCGCGGCTTTTAAGAGCCTCAAGTGAATCACCCGATTTTTTTCCGCCACAGCTGAATAAAACCGCTACTGCACAAACTGTAAGCAGTGCCAAAACAAATTTTTTCATTTTGTCCCCCAAAACTATATTTTTTTAATGCGCTTTTTTGAAAGCGACTTTAATTGCGAAATCTGCTTTTTTGCACACTCAGGTGAAGTTCCGCCGGTCGTTTTTCTTCCGGCAACACAGGCGCGTGCAGAAATAAAATCATAAATGTCTTCGTCAATAAGCGGCGAGCATTCTGCAAATTCTTCCATGCTCAAATCTTCAAGGTTAACGCCCGCTTCGATTGCGATGCGAACTGCCTTTGCTGAAATTCCATGCGCAGTCCTGAACGGAATTCCCTTTCTTACCAGATAGTCAGCAAGGTCGGTGGCATTCAAATATCCGCCGGCGCACCCCTTTTCCATCTGGCCTGCATTCCATTCCGCACTTGAAATCATGTAAGTAAATACCGTAAGGCATGAACTTACCGTATCGTACGCCTGAAAAAGCGGCTCCTTGTCTTCCTGCAAATCACGGTCATACGACAAAGGAAGTCCCTTCATCATCGTAAGGAGCGAGACTAACTGTCCGTACACCTTTCCCGTTCGTCCGCGTATAAGCTCTGCAAAATCAGGATTCTTTTTCTGCGGCATGATTGAAGAACCGGTCGACCATTTTTCGCTTAAATTTATAAAGTTAAATTCTGTCGTAGCCCAAAGCACGATTTCTTCACTGAAGCGCGAAAGGTGCATCTGTAAAAGCGAGAACGCGGACGTAAACTCAATGCAGTAATCCCTGTCTGATACGGTATCAAGCGAGTTCTGGGTAACGCCGCTGAATTTCAATTTTCTGGCAACCGACTCACGGTTAAGGGGTAACGTACTTCCTGCAAGTGCGCCGGCTCCCAGCGGAGAAAGGTCAATTCGCTTAAGTGCATCTTCAAGGCGGCTCCAGTCGCGCTCGAGGCTCCATGCCCAGGCACATAAATGCTGTGCAAGAGTTACCGGCTGAGCGTGCTGCATATGAGTAAAGCCCGGCATGATTGTCTGCGTATGTGCCGAAGCGATTTTTGAAAGAGTATCTATAAGCGTAAGTATTTTGTTCTGGAGAACAGGAATCGCGCGACGAAGGTAAAGGCGTTCATCAAGCGCAATCTGGTCATTGCGGCTGCGGCCTGTATGAAGCTTTTTGCCGCTCTCGCCTATTCTGTCAGTAAGGGTTGCTTCTATAAAAGAATGAATGTCCTCTGCCGAGTAATCGATTTCCAGAGCGCCGCTTTCAAGGTCTTTCTGGATTGAATCAAGTCCTTTTTTGATTTCAGCGGCTTCTGTCTTGGAAATGATGCCTGCTTCACAGAGCATGGCAGAGTGCGCGCGGCTTCCGGCGATGTCATCAAGCGCCATGCGTTCATCTACATGAATTGATGTTTCGAATTCAACGGCCGCAGCGTCGGGGCCTTCCTTAAAACGACCATGCCAGAGCGCGGCGTGATTGTCGTTTGTGAGTGTTCCGTGTTCTTTTTTCATAGCAGGAAGATTATATAAAAAACCGCCTTTTTTTTCAATTACGCTGCTCAGGACAAACTGCCTGGTTATGCATTTGTCCTGAGGAGGTCGATTTCGGCTTTGTATCCGTCATGGTCATTCGGCGTCTCAAGAATAAACGGAAGCGCCTTAAGCTTTTCGTGATTAATCACGCGGCGCAGCGCTTCAAGTCCGATATATCCCTGCCCGATTTTCTGGTGCCGGTCTTTATGTGCGCCAAGCGGATTCATGCTGTCATTCAGGTGAACCGCATGGAGCCTTTCAAGCCCGATTACATCATCAAACTGCTGGATTACGCCGTCAAGATTCTGCACGATATCATAGCCGCCGTCCCAGATATGGCATGTATCAAGGCAAACGCCAAGGCTCTCTTTAAGGCTTGCCCCGAATTTTTCTTCTGTCAGATCAATAATACGCTTTACTTCCTCGAACGAGCGTCCGATTTCAGAGCCCTTGCCGGCCATAGTTTCGATTAAAAGAATTGTCGAAGGCATGTGTCCGGCCTTTTTGTTAAAGGAACCGAGCGCGGCGGAAATGCAGTCGGAGGTAAAGTTAATTCCTATGTCTGCACCCTGCCCTGTATGCGAGCCCGGATGAAAATTATAGAGGCTTTCCGGAACATATTCCATGCGGAAAAGGTCGTCCGTCATCATATCAAGCGCATACTGTCTGAGCCCCGGATCAGCTGAACAAGGATTCATCGTGTATGGCGCATGGGCGACCGGCTTTCCGAAATTATTTTCCTTCATGAGCGAGCATAAACGCTCTGCGTCCTGAGCATCAATATCTTTTGCTTTTCCGCCGCGCGGGTTTCGTGTAAAGAAGGCGAAAGTATTTGCACCGACAGAAAGCGCTTCCCTTGCAAGTCCTTCCATGCCGTCTGATGTTGATTCATGATAACCGATTATCATTTTTTGGCCTTCCTTTCTTTTTTGCTGCGTTTTTCCTTATACTGCTCCGCGTCGGCTTCCGTAAGCAATGCGTCAAGGCTTGAATTCTTCCTGCTGAATTCTGCAAAACCTATGCTTATCGAAAGCACGAACGGCTCAAGATTCTTTTCGTTAATTCTGGTGCATTCACGCTCAAGGGCAGTCTTTACGCGGTTAAAATCCTTGCGTCCCATGTTTGCCGCAACTATCGCAAATTCATCTCCTCCAAGACGCCCTATAATGTCGCTTGAACGGAAAATTGATTTTAATACCTGAGCCTCATATTTGATTGCGCGGTCTCCTGCATCATGTCCGAATGTATCGTTGATGCTCTTAAGGCCGTCCATATCGCCGTAAATCACGAGACCGCTTCCGCCGTTTTCAACAGTAACAGAAATCTGCTTCTGCGCAAGATCGTAAAAACCGCGCCTGTTTGTAAGGCCCGTCATCTCGTCCGTAAAGGAAAGCCTCTGGAGCTTTTCAGAATATTCTTCAAGGGAAAGGTTCTGGTTCTTGAGATTATTTTTTTCTGATTCGGCACGCGTTATGTTTACCGAATTGATGATTTCCTTTTCGATAAGCTCAAATACTGACTGATAGAATATCATCTCGTAACGGCCGAACTGCATTACGATATAACCGTACTGGTATGTTTCAGCATAGAGCGGGAATATAGTGTATGTTCCGTTGTTTGTCGCTTCAATTTCAGGCGGAATCATATAATCGCGGGGGTTAAACTTAATGTCAGGCCGCTGAACTCCGTCAAGAGCCGTATAAGCCATTACAAGGTGCGCCGATTCAGGATAAATGAATTCAGAATACTTTTCGTAGAACACAGGATGATCGTAAAGCACAATCATAGCGCCGTTTATGTCAAAAAGCGAAAGGCAATATAAAAGGCGGTCGTACAATCCGTCAAGGGGAACAGGGCTCTGACTTTCCATCAAAAAGTAATGAAGGAGATAAAGCTGTGTGCTGCTCCGTCTGAATAAATTGTGGCGCGTATCCAATTCAGTTCTCTCAAAGCTTACAAGTCCCGGATCTTTGGAAAGCTCTTCCTTTGCTAGCTGTGACCTTCTTTCCTTTGAACAGCCGCAGCTTGACCTTACTACAGGAATTGCGTTGAGTTTTGTAAGCTCAGGGATATTTTCTCCATTAAGTGACTTATACAGGAGCTCAGTAGCAGTATAGGAAAATTCTTCCATGCGCTGATCTATCGTAGTAATGCTTCTTTCCGTCTCGAACGATTCGTATACATTATCAAAGCCCGTAACGATTACATCATCCGGAACCTTTATGTTTCTGTCCTCAAATGCCTGAAGACACCCCATCGCCATGTCGTCATTAAAGCATATTACGGCATCAAAATCTATTTCTTCATGAGCGCGAAGATAGTTTGTCATTGAAGAAACGGCAAAATCAAAGGCAAAATTTCCATTCAACACATGCTCTTCAGAAAGGTGAATTCCATGCTTAGCAAGAATTTCGCGTACATACTTTTCGCGCAGGTTGCTTTCAAAGTTTGCCGAATTTGCCCGCATCAATAAAAAGCGGCGGCATCCATGTTCCTCGATAAGGTGAGTTACAAGCTTTTTTACCGCATATTCACTGTCTACCATAATGGAAGGAATGTTTTCCATCTGAAGACCGGCACTGACTTTTTTAATCGGAGGAAGAGCCTTTACCCGGTCAAGCGTTGAATCCAAGTCGTAATCACTTGCATATGTGGCTGAACAGAGCACGAGTCCGTCAATATTGTATGAATTGATGAAATTCATCAGCGTATCGCAGTGGTAATCGTACAATCCGCTGCTTTTTCCGCGAGCTAGAGGAAATATATATTCAACGCAATTATGTTCCCTGCAGAATCTTTCAATACCCTTAAGGACTTCAACGGCGTATTCCGAAAAAAGCGTATTTATGAGGACACCAATGCGTTTTTTGCCTGACATATTCAATAATTATACCATACCGAAATAATTTTTGACAAACAATTTCTCCTAAACTGCAGTGATAAAAATTACAGGGAGGTAATCTTTATCACATTTCTCCTGATATACTGTGTTAGTCCATCATTTCAGGGCTTAAGCTCATAATCATATTGTAAATCGGCTTTCCGCCCGGAACCATAGGAAGCACCATCTCGTCAATATCGACCTTTGCGTCAATAATGCACGGCTTTCCAAGCTTATAGGCATCGTTAAATACCTTTGCGAATTCAGAAGAATTTGACGCCCTGAAGCCCTGGATTCCGTAAGCGTCGGCAAGCTTTACCCAATCAGGCCCGAAGTCGAGCGTAGTCTGGCTGAATCGCTTTCCGTAGAAAAGGCGCTGCCACATGCGTACATTTCCAAGCGCATTGTTATTTACGACAACGATTATTATAGGAAGGTTATAGTGCTGGATTGTAGCAAGCTCGTTGCAGTTCATTCTGAAAGAACCGTCGCCTGCAATGTGGATTACCCTTCTTTCCGGGAAAGCAAACTGAGCGCCCATTGCAGCACCCGTTCCAAAGCCCATTGTACCAAGACCGCCGCTTGTAATGAACGTGCGTGGTTTTGCAAACGGATAATACTGGGCCGTCCACATCTGATGCTGGCCGACTTCCGTAGTAATGATTGCGTCATCACCTGCTACCTGATGAATTGTCTCACAGATGAATTTCGGGTTAATTGAATCCGGTTTTTCAACATTGTATATAGAAGGAACTTCTTTTTTCCACTGCTCAATCTTTGAAATCCATTCAGGGCGCTTTGTCCGCGTAATCATCGGAATAAGCTTTGCAAGGACAGTCTTAATGTCGCCTACAATTGAGCCTGATGTTTCTATGTTCTTGTTGATTTCAGCAGGATCGATGTCTATGTGAAGGATTTTTGACTTCTTTGCAAATTCAGCCGGATCTCCGTAAACGCGGTCACTGAACCTTGCTCCGATAGCGATTACGAGGTCTGACTCGGTTACAGCCATGTTGCTTGCTTTTGTTCCGTGCATACCGATCATCCATGTACAAAGCTGATGATTTGCCGGGAAAACGTCGCGTCCCATAAGGCTTTCGCATACAGGAATTTCAGCCTTTTCTGCAAATTCAAGGAGCTGCTTTTCGGCACCGCTGATTTTAACGCCGCCGCCTGCATAAATTACAGGGCATTTGCTTTCGTTGATAAGCTCTGCGGCAACCTTAAGCTTTTCGTTATCCGGCTCAGATACGGTAAACACGCGCTTGAAGTTTGTGTTTACGGCGGCAAGCTCCTTTGAGCCGTCATCGCCGCGTGAAAGCGGAGTGAATTCTGCTTCGGCTGCAGTTACTTCCTTTGGAATATCAATGAGGACAGGTCCCGGGCGTCCGCTTTTTGCGATTATGAACGCCTCGCGGATTGTCTTTGCAAGCTCTGAAACATCGCGCACCATAAAATTGTGCTTTGTTATAGGAAGAGTTACGCCTGTAATGTCGATTTCCTGGAATGAATCCTTTCCCAGAAGCGATGTTGGAACGTTACAAGTAATTGCTACAATCGGAGACGAATCCATGTAGGCTGTCGCGATTCCAGTAACGAGGTTCGTAGCGCCCGGGCCGCTTGTCGCCATGCAGACGCCTACCTTACCAGTAGCGCGTGCATAACCGTCTGCCGCGTGGCTTGCTCCCTGCTCGTGGGCTGTAAGAATATGCTTAATTCTGTCTGAATTCTTGTACAATGCATCGTAAATATTCAATATGGCGCCGCCCGGATAACCAAAAACGGTATCAACGCCCTGCTCCAAAAGACATTCAATTACAATCTGCGAGCCAGAAATCTTCATAAAACCAGTTCCTCGTGTATTTTAAGATTAAAATTTTTACTATTTTACACATTTATCCCGTTCTGTTCAATGCACCACAAATCTTGACAGCCACATATTTTAATCAAAAAGCAAGATTCAATCCGCTCCCGCATAATTACGTGCATTGCGCGATTGCTGAGCTTTAATGGTATTTGACTCACACATTGCAAGCAATGTGTTCGCACGCTCAGATGCGCATCAAGCCCGCCCTTATGCTCGCGCTACTTGAATCTTGTACTTCTTTCGTTATCATGTGGCTGTCCATAATTTTCACATAATTTTTTTAGCAAGATTCAATCCGCTCCCGCATAATTACGTGCAATATAGCAAAATGGATATTTAAATTAGAAAGAAATACTACAAGTCGCCCAGCTTCTTCCCGTATTTTTTTTATGTATTTAATATCATTTTCTATATTTTGCGGTTCTGTTCAATGCACCCGGATTTATGCTATCATCAAGTCAAATGCGGATTGTTTTCTATAGTACAAACTCAAATTCTTTTGATGCCGGCAGCATGAGGCTGACTTCTTTTCCGCCCAACAAAACGCGGCTGGAATCTTTTATTGCTGAACACAGGGAGCACCAGTTCATCATCGCAACGCAGCTTCCAGGAATGTTCCTGCTCGACTGCGACGAAACCGGAAATTTTCCAAAGGCAGACGGCGTAGAATATCACATAATCCAGTCTGAAAATGCTGAGGAAGCCGCCCGTGAGATTTTGGAACTCAGGCCCGATATTGCAATATGCGCTTCATTCTGGACTTCACCTTACGACTGGCTTACGATTCACGATTCGCAGATTGCTGATTTACTAAGGGAAAAGAATATCCGCGTATTGTGCCATCCGCTTGAAGCTTCAATTGACAGCTTTGACAAGCACCTTACGCACCGACATCTCGAACCGCTTGGCTTTTGCATGCCGCGATATGTCCATGTCCAGCACGAGCTTTTTTTTAAGACGCGGAAGGACATCAAATCGAACGTTTACCGCGACACCGTAATGCATCAGATCCGCCGCCTGAATTTTCCATGCGTCATTAAGGACACCGTCGGCTTGAGCTCATACGGAATGGATGTTGTTCAGACTTACGAAGAGGCAGAAAAAATTCTTTTTTCCAAGCGCAATAACGGCGACCGGCTTGTCGAGGAGTTTATAGACGGCATTCAGTTTGGAACGGAGATTTACGGAAAAAACGGGCATTACACCGTTCAGCCGCCTCTTGTTTATTCGGTAAATAAATACGGAATTACAAGTCCCAAGCAGAGCATAAAGCTCGGTCCAATCGGGCAGGATGAAAAAAATGCGGCACAGTTTAACATAAGTGAATTAAAGGAGACGCTTTTCCGTCTTGCAGAACAAATGAAATTTGAGGGCACGGTTCAGGTTGATCTAGTTTTTAAGGAAGGAAAATGGTACATAATTGAACTGAATCCGCGCCTTTCAGGTTCATCGGAAATGTACAGCGCATATCTGGGCCGCACGGTTTACGATACGCTGTTTGATTGCGCTGAAGATAAGTGGTGTTCACCATCAGGCAGCCCGAAAGCACCCTGCCTCTACATGAACTACAAGTTCCCGCTCCTTACTGATGTCCAGATAAAAGCGCTCTCTGAACTTCCGTATGTTGTCTTTATCCGGCAGGTTCAAAATCTTGCCGCCAAGCAGGAAAGAGAAACCGGATACTGCGAGGTCGTGCTTTCGGGCAATACAAAATCAGGCGGCGTTTCAGAATCAGGCGGCGTTTCACAATCCGGCTGCATGGATAAAATGCTGGGGACAATAAACGCGCGCCTGGACGAAATAGCTTCCCGCTTCCCCGAAATTATCGAACCGATATTTTTTGAACGCGCCAAAAAATTAATCGATGTCGTAAGATAAAAAACAAAATTCATACAAATTCTAACGAATACAAATTCTAAAGTAATCGGAAGCGCAATTTCTACAAAAATTAATGTAATCAAAGTAGATGAAGCTCCATCATCCATGAAAGACTATGCATATTTTGTGGCCGGAAAAGCATTGTGCGGTTACAAAAAGGATTCCCTCGGAATTAATTATGAATAATCATTTATTTTTCTAACTTTCTTAAGCTGCCCAACAATTGAAGTATTCACTTCTATGCGGCAGCTTTTTTTATTTTATTTCAATCATTTTATTTGCCTGCCAGTTTTTTTAGAATTATATTTAATCCATGAGAGTTAAAATCAGTTCACATGAAAACAGGCAGATAGCCGTTCAATTTACAGACGGCTTTAATACGCAGCTTCTGAATGCAGTCCGTAATGTTCCCGGCCGTAGATGGGATAATGAAAAAAAGCTCTGGCTTATTCCTGACAATCAGACAACAACTGATATTCTTTTAAACAATCTTTATGAAACAAAGCTGTTCAATTATGAAGAGCCTAAAATTCCGGTTCAGCTAAAAAAACATTCACCTGAAAACTATGATTGTATTCAAATCCAGCTGGAAAAACTTGAACAGGCGCTCATCGCAAAGCATTACAGCAGGCGGACAATCGAAAGCTATCAGCGATGGTGCAGAAATTTTCTGGAAAAATATGACTATGGCAAAAATCAGGACAGCTTGACTTCAGCAAAAATGCAGGCGCAGATAAACGAATATCTGACAAACCTTGCCGTATACGAAAGAGTAAGTTCTTCAACTCAAAATCAGGCACTTGCAGCCCTCTTGTTTTTCTTCCGGTATGTGAAAAATGAAGACACTGAAGGCTTTTCAAAAATCATCCGGGCAAAATCAAAAAAGCGGACTCCAGTCGTTTTAAGCCGTGCAGAAGTTGCCGCCGTAATAAATCATCTTGAAGGAAGCAAACAACTTGCCGTAGAGCTTTTGTACGGAACAGGAATCAGGCTCAATGAACTTCTTTCACTCCGCATATTGGACATCGATTTTGAAAGAAATGAAATTTCAGTCAAAAATGGAAAAGGAGGAAAAGACCGCCGCGTAATGCTTCCCAAAACTTTAATCCCGAAATTGAAAAATCAAATTTCAAAAGTCAAGCAGATTCACGAGCAGGATTTGCAGGATGGCTGGGGCGCAGTTCAGTTACCGGAAAACATAATTTCGCGTTCACCTGATACCGCAAAAGAATTCCGCTGGCAATGGCTTTTCCCTCAAAAAAACAGATGGCGGAATTCCGCGACCGGACAACAGGGACGGCACCACATGGACGAGACAATTCTTCAGCACGCAGTAAAAAGCGCCATCCGTGAAGCCGGAATTATTAAGAACGCAAGCTGCCATACCTTCAGACATTCGTTTGCCACTCACCTTCTCGAAAACGGTTACGATATCCGAACAGTCCAGGAACTTCTGGGTCACAGCGATGTCCGCACGACAATGATTTATACACACGCACTTAACCGTGGCACAAAAGAAATTTCAAGTCCGCTTGATGAAATCTTTTTTAAAAATAAAATCAATTGAATTACGGGGATTTGAGCGGATTTTGGCCGGCTTAGTGAAAAGACGATTTTTTTGTCGAAGCTCAATTTTAGGCGGATGTGAGCAGAAGTGCGATTTTTGGCGGATGCTAGCAGAAGCTCGATTTTAGGCGGATGTGAGCCGTAGTGTAATTTTCGGAGGATTCTAACAGATGCGCGATTTTAGGCGGATGTGAGCCAGGTTGTGATTTTCGGAGGATGCTAAAGGATGCGCGATTTTAGGCGGATGCGTATAAAAACTATGCAGAATCCACATGGCGTGGTATAATGCTGGTTATATACAAATGAGTTGAATTTTATACTGATATTTTTGCAGTATAAAACACAATTCACGGAAACGGCGAAAAAATGTTATGGCGACAGGCCACTGGCCTGCTTTAGTAAGAATGAAAAAAATTAGTTGTCACAATTTAGTTTATAAACTATTAAGCTTTT
>CACYCX010000223.1 GCA_902772975.1 uncultured Spirochaetaceae bacterium | reverse complement strand
GAACGCCTGACACTATTTAATTCTGCGTTCCCCATATTTATCCTAAACCTAGTTTTTCTTCTGCTTAGAAATCAAGTCAAATACAACAGCTCCAAGAAGAACTGCGCCTTTAACTACTTTCTGAATATCTGTTGACCATCCGATAAGGGACATACCGTTATTGAGGATACCCATAACGAAAGCACCAACTACAGCACCGATAATAGTACCGACACCGCCCGCCGCCGCTGCACCACCAATGTAGCACGATGCGATGGCGTCAAGCTCGAATCCGTCACCAGCCTTTGGAGTAGCTGAACCGTTGCGTGCTGAAAGCACGATTCCTGCAACTGCCGAAAGGAATCCCATGTTAAGGTAAACCCAGAAGAACACGTTGCGTGTGTTGATACCAGAAAGGCGGGCGGCTTTTTCGTTACCACCAAGTGCATAAATCTGGCGTCCAGCAACTGTGCGGCTTGTAATGAAGTGGTAAACACCAACAATAACAGCCATCAATACAAGTACGTTTGGAATTCCGTTGTTGCGTGCAAGCTTGTAAATCAGGAACCACAAAATAAAGATGATGATCAGTTCCTTAATTGCGATCTGCCAGATTGGGTTTGTAGCAAACTTATATTTTCTCTTTGTCTTGTAATCTTTGATTTCACCAAGAATTATAAGGATACTTCCGATGATTGCAATTCCGATTGAAACAAGATCAAGTGTTCCCGGAACACGATTCGGGCCTACATGACCGAACGGAATCTTGATTGTCGGGAGGAAGCCTACACCGATAAGGTTGTACAACGCAGGAGTCGGTCCCTTTGTCTGAGCCTTAAGCATTGTGTAAGTAAGACCGCGTCCCATCAACATCGAAGCAAGAGTTACAACGAACGGCGGGATATGCATCTTAGCAATAAAGAAACCAACAAACGCACCACTTGCAATACCAACAAGAAGGGCAATTGCAAATGCAACGAATACAGGCACATGCATGTCGACTACTAAAATCGCGGCACATGCACCACAAAGGGCAACGATTGATCCAACACCAAGGTCAACGTTTCCGGTAAGAACACACAACAACATACCAACTGCAAGAATAACAACATAGCCGTTCTGCATGATAAGGTTATTGATATTTGTCGGCGAAGCATTTTTTCCGCCTGTTGCAAACAAGAACAAAAGGAATATCACGATAAGCGCGATAACCATTCCGTACTGCTTTACATCAATGTTTTCAACTTTTTTCTGAAGCTGGTTATTTAGTTCCATTTTCGTCTCCTCTTAAGTCTCCCTTCGAATTATTATGAGCCATAATGCATTTCATAATACTTTCCTGTGTAGCGCCCTTTGCATCAAGTTCGCCTGCAATTTCGCCTTCATTAATTACATAAATGCGGTCGCAGGTTCCCAGGATTTCAGGCATTTCTGAAGAAATTACTATGACTGCTTTTCCGTTCTTGGCAAGTTCGTTGATTACACAGTAGATTTCGTACTTTGCACCAACATCGATACCGCGTGTCGGTTCATCAAGGATAAGAACATCAGGCTGAGAAAGCATCCATTTTGCAAGAACAACCTTCTGCTGGTTACCGCCCGAAAGATTTCCTACCTTCTGATTGATGGAAGGAGTCTTAACATTTATCCTGCTTCTGTATTCCTCTGAGCGGACAATTTCTTCATTTGAATCAACTACGCCCTTGCTTGAAAAATAATTTCTAAGCGCGGCCATTGTCATGTTGTGCTTGATATCATCAATCAATACAAGGCCGTAATTTTTTCTGTCTTCAGAAGTATAAGCAATTTTTGCATCAATTGCGTCGCGGACATTATTAATCTTTACGTGTTTTCCGTGCATAAATACGGAACCGGAAATTTTCTGTCCCCACGATTTTCCAAAGATACTCATTGCAAGTTCCGTACGGCCTGCACCCATAAGACCTGCAAGACCTACAACTTCGCCCGCGCGTACCTTGAAATTTACATTCTTGATAAAGTGGCGGTTCGGATCGTCCGGATGGTAAACGTTCCAGTCCTTGACCTCCATGATAACATCGCCGATTTTGCAGCCCGTTCTTGGAGGATAGCGGTTCGTCATTTCACGTCCGACCATACCCTTAATAATGCGCTCTTCTGAAATATCATCAACGCCCTTTTCGAGAGTTTCGATTGCGCGTCCGTCACGGATAACTGTAATCTTATCCGCAACATAGCTGATTTCGTTGAGCTTGTGGGAAATCATGATACATGTAATTCCCTGCTTCTTGAGATCAAGAAGAATCTGAAGAAGATGCGCACTTTCTTCATCATTAAGAGAAGCAGTAGGCTCATCAAGAATCAAAAGGTTTACTTTTTTAGCAAGAGCCTTTGCAATCTCAATCAACTGCTGCTTTCCAACGCCAAGGGAATTAACCGGTGCGTTAATGTTTTCGTGCTCAAGACCAACCTTCTTAAGCATTTCAACTGCGCGCGATCTTGTCTTATCCCAGTCTATTACGCCTTTCATGGAAAGCTGTTCGTTTCCCATGAAAATATTTTCTGCTACTGAAAGATAGGGACTCAATGCGAGTTCCTGATGTATTATAACAATTCCTTTTTCTTCGCTGTCTTTTAGTGAATGGAATTTACAGACTTGTCCATTGTAAATAATTTCGCCTGAATAACTGCCGAAAGGATAGCTTCCCGAAAGAACATTCATCAGCGTAGACTTGCCTGCACCGTTCTCTCCGCAAAGTGCATGGATTTCTCCACGAGCCACTTTGATTGAAACATCATCCAAAGCCCGAACACCCGGGAATTCCTTGGTGATGTGATCCATTTCCAGAATGATGTCATCCATTTGTTTTTTCCTGTCCTGCCGATTTGTTGCATGGAACGAATGCTCCGTGCAATTCTGCCTAAAAAAATACCGGTACCGAACATATTATCCTGGAGTTAATTAGTTCAGTACCGGCTTTACTAAAACTGGAATCTCAATGCCTCTGGACGCCGAATACAGACCAAAGGCATATGATTTCCGCCGCTAATTAAAGGCCAAGCTGTGCCTTTGTATAATATCCACCGTCAATGATAACTGACTGGTAGTTATCCTTATCTACTGCAACTGGTGTACAGAGGTATGAAGGAACTACGAGCTTGCCGTTGTTGTACTGCTTTCTATCATTGATTTCTGGTGTTGCACCTTCGAGAACTGCTTCAACCATTGTTACACACTTTGAAGCAAGAAGGCGTGTATCCTTGTAGATAGACATTGTCTGTGTTCCAGCAATGATGTTCTTTGTTGCCATAAGTTCAGCATCCTGTCCTGTGATGAGAGGCCAGTTAGCAGCTGTATATCCGGCACCTTCGAGAGCAGCCTTGATACCATAAGCGAATCCGTCGAATGCAGAGCAAGCGATGTCAAGCTTTTCGTTGTCATAGAATCCAGAGAGGTAGTTTTCGCACCATGCCTGAGCTGTTTCCTGTGACCAGCGGAGAATACAAGTCTTGTCGAATGTTGTACGACCTGTCTTGCACTTAAGAACTCCATTGTCAAGATACTGTCCGAGAACTTCGATTACACCGTTGTAAAGGAACAATGCGTTGTTATCATCCGGTGAACCCATGAAGAACTCGATTGTATATGAGCGGCCTTCTGCCTTTGCAGTCTTAAGCTCTTTCTTTTCTTCGATGTACTTAGCGATTGCTGTTCCAACACCCTTGTTATCGAATGTTGCATAGTAAGAAACAGCGTCTGTATCCATAAGGAGGCGGTCATAAGCAATAACCGGGATTCCCTTTGACTTTGCCTGATCAAGAACGTTAACGAGAGCTGTTGAGTCGATAGCTGCAATAACAAGACAGTTTACGTCTTTTGCAATAAGGTTCTCAATCTGTGAAACCTGCATCTGAACATCATCCTCAGCATACTGAAGGTCTACAGAATAGCCTTTTGCTTCAAGCTGTTTCTTCATGTTTGCGCCGTCGTTAATCCAGCGCTCTGATGACTGTGTAGGCATTGCAACGCCTACTACCTTTTTGCCAGAGTTCCCTGCTTTCTTTCCGCCGCATGAGAACAGTGTACAAGCCAACGCCAATGCTGCAAGAGCCGATACCAATTTTTTCATTATTATCCTCCTAAAGTTAATATTTTGAAAAAATAGTGTAAGTTTTTTTGCGTGTTCGTTTACGCAACATAATCAGTATATTACGGGTTTTTTCATCTGTCAAACATTTTTTTTTAAAAAAAAGCAGAATTTTGGACAAATTTGACTGTTTTTTTGCTAAATTTCAAACTTTTTTAAAGAATTTGCAGCTTTTGGCAAAAAAAAAGTGCGTGTATGTTCACGCACTTTGAAAATTCACCTTAAAAATCCGCTAATTTCAGATAAGTGATTCAAAATATTCGATTGTAAGCTTAAGTCCTTCATCAAGCGGCACTTCCGGCTTCCAGCCAAAAAGCTTACCTGCAAGCGAAATGTCAGGGCGCCTCTGCTTAGGATCGTCACCAGGAAGCGGCATGTGTACTATTTTTGATTTTGAACCTGTAAGCGAAATTACTTTTTCGGCAAGTTCAAGCATCGTAAACTCGCCCGGATTTCCGATGTTTACGGGGCCGGTAATATCGTCACCGCTGTCCATAAGCGCAAGGAATCCGCGTACAAGGTCGCTTACATAACAGAAGCTTCTTGTCTGATTTCCGTCGCCGTAAACCGTTATGTCGTCGCCCTTCAGCGCCTGAATGATAAAGTTTGATACGACGCGGCCGTCTTCCGGATTCATGTGCGGGCCATATGTATTGAAAATGCGTACGACCTTGATGCGCGTTCCGTGTTCGCGGTGGTAATCAAAGAACAGGGTTTCCGCGCCGCGCTTTCCTTCATCATAGCAGGATCTTATTCCATGGGGATTTACGTTTCCCCAGTATGATTCCGGCTGCGGATGAACCTGAGCGTCTCCGTAAACTTCACTTGTAGAAGCCTGGAATACCTTGGCATGCCATTTATCAGCAAGGTCAAGCGCGTTCAATGCACCAAAAACGCTCGTCTTGTAGGTAGCAATCGGATCGCGCTGATAGTGAGGCGGAGAGGCAGGACAGGCAAGATTGTAAATTTCGTCAACATAAAAGCTGTACGGAATGGTTACGTCATGCGTGATTACGGAAAAATCGCTTGATTTTGTAAGCGGCTCAATATTCCGCATCCGTCCCGTGTAGAAATTATCGAGACAGATGACACGATTTCCGCGCTCCAGAAGCGACTTGCACAAATGGCTTCCGACAAAGCCCGCACCGCCTGTTACAAGAACTGTTTTTTTATTGCAAGAACTCATATTTTATTTTCCTAGATAAGGCCGCGTCCGATACAGTGAAGTTCGATGCCCTCTTCCTTCATATATTTAGGCTCGTATTGATTGCGTCCGTCGTAAATTACAGGCGCCTTCAAAAGGCTCTTGATTTTTCCAAAGTCCGGAGAGCGGAACTGCTTCCATTCCGTAACGAGAATGAGCGCATCGGCGCCTTCAAGTGCCTTCCACATATCAGGCTCGTAAGTGATCGCGTCCTGCGGGATGTGAGCGAGATAATGCTTTGCCATTTCGTAAGCTTCCGGGTCGTATGCCTGAATTTTGGCGCCGTGCTTAACCAAATCAGTAATTATCGTAATGGCAGGCGCTTCACGCATATCGTCTGTTTCAGGCTTGAATGCAAGTCCCCATACGGCAAATGTCTTTCCATTAAGGTTATCGCCATATTTTGCAATTATGCGGTCTGCAATTACATGCTTCTGTTCGTTATTTACATCTTCAACAGCGCCTGCAATCTTCATTTCGATTCCGTTGCGCTTTCCGACAGCCACAAGCTCCTTTACATCTTTAGGGAAGCATGAACCGCCATAGCCGCATGAAGCATGAAGGAAGCTCATTCCGATGCGGCTGTCGGTTCCGATTCCCTGACGCACGGCGCGCACATCTCCGCCGACTTTGTCACAAAGCCGCGAGATTTCGTTCATAAAGCTGATGCGCGTTGCGAGCATTGCGTTAGCTGCGTACTTGATGATTTCAGCAGACTTGATGTCGGTACAGATAATCGGATGCTCGTTAAGCATGAACTGCCTGTAAAGGTTCATCATCTTTTCTTCTGCCTTAGGATTGTCAGTTCCGATTACAACACGGTCAGGGCGCATAAAGTCATTTACGGCAACGCCTTCCTTTAAGAATTCAGGATTTGAAACAACATCAAAAGTAACATCCTTTGCATCAGTGCGTGAATCAAGCACCTTCTGAATGGCAGCCTTAACTTTTTCTGAAGTTCCAACCGGAACTGTAGATTTATCAACGACTATCGTATAGCCCTTCATGTGACGCGCAATGCTTTCCGCTGCTGCAATTACATAGCGTGTATCTGCGCTTCCGTCTTCTCCCGGCGGAGTTCCTACGGCGATAAAGCAGATTTCACTTTCTGGAACTGCCTCAGAATAATCCGTAGTAAAATCAAGGCGGCCCTCTTTATGATTGCGCAGGACCATTTCTTCAAGTCCAGGCTCGTAAATCGGAATTTTTCCGTTTTTAAGATTGTCTATTTTTTTCTGGTCAATATCTATGCACCATACATGATTTCCCATTTCAGAAAAGCAAGTGCCCGAAACAAGACCAACATAACCGGTACCAACTATAGCAACATTCATATATACTCCTATAAAAAGTCTTACCGCTAGTCCTGTTATTTTATCACTTTATCAGGGAAAATTTCAATGCTGTGCGATTGCCTTTACATATTCGTCAAGATTGTTCTTGTGCCGGTTACACCGCTTGGAGCCGTATAATATGCCGCTCAACGGGCAGGAGCCAAGGCAGACGGGAAGAAGCTTACAGTCAAGGCATTCTTTTTCGGATGGGAAAGGCTTTATGTCATCAGGCTGCCTTATCATTTCAAGTGAAGTCGTCCTGGTGACATTTCCGAGAATCCGGTCTTTTCTTCCAAGCTCTCCATTACATTTGTATATGCTTCCGTCAGCGTCAAAGCAGAACGAAAAAGGACTGCATGCAGAACACGGAACTCCGATAAACGAAGGATTTAAATCAGTCTTTTCATCGCCTGAGCTTATGCAGAAATCGCTGAATTCCTTTTCGGAGAGAGAGGAAGCGCAGACATGATTGTCACAGGCTTTATACGCAAGCATCCTTGCAAAATGAAGAATCACATTTTTATTTTTCTTAAGCTTAAGGACGTCTTTTTTTAGCGCCGGAATATATGGAAGAACTTCCTTTGAAACATTGCACCTTATTTCTATCGGGATATCAGTTTTTATCCTTTTTAAATTTTTTAAGATTGCCTTATATGTTCCCTTTCCGTTTTTTAGGATGCGCAGTTTATCGTGAGATTTTTTTCCGCCGTCAAGCGTTACCCGGATTCCTTCAATCCCCAGCTCCTTGAATTGATTTACAGTCTGCTGGTTTAACAAATATCCGTTTGTCGTTATAAAAGACGTATACCCGATATTTCTACGCGTGCAGTAAGTAACAAGCAGCCTGCTGATATTTTTTATTGCGATAAAATTTAATAACGGTTCACCGCCATACCAGTTTACGGCAACAACCTTTGGTCTGGCCTTATCAATTACATCAAAACAAAATCTGGCAAGCGCAATCTGTGTTTGCGTGTCCATTATTGAATTATTCTGAAATCCTTTTTCGACGCAGTACGGGCATTCAAAATTACAGCCTGCCGAAGGCAATATCGTAAAGTTGACTGAAAAGGGATTTTGCGATCCGGCATTTTGTTCACAGCGGTTTTTAATTTCCTGAATTTCATCCTTATCAGTTACAAAGCCTTTTTCGCACAATTGGATTACAGAATCATTCCTTAGAAAAGCGTTGTACTCTTCTTCACTTAAAAAGAGATGTGAGCCCGTATAAAAATTGTATAAAAAAAATTGTCCGCTTTCTAAACGGACAATATGATTGAATTTTGAGCAGTTAATTTTTCATTCCTTAAAACCGATAAGGTTTCCTTCACCAACATCATAAACTACATTGTCAGTGTAATGTTTTTTTATCAGGCCAAAAAAATATGACTTTGTTCTTTGAACCTGAATTGTAGCCTTTAATGTAAACATGTTGCAAGAACCGCATTTTATTCCGGTAACAGTTCCTGTGAGCGTCTGGTCTCCGACCCTGAATTGAACCTGGTGTCCGATAAATCCCCCAGGATTTTCGCTTTTTAAGCATCCTCCGCCGTTCCAGTATTCAGGAAGTCCGCCTGCAACAGATTCAAGCTCTTTACTTGTAAGTTCAAAAACTTTGCCCTCATTGTCCATAATTCATCTCCTCCGACTGATTGTCGTAAACCTTATAAATTACCGCTTTTAAGCAAATCCGTTTTGCAAAGAAAGCAGATTTTTTCTTTATGGGAAAGCTTTTTAAAATCTTCTTTTTGCGATATATCTTCCAGAAAAGCAGCCGCTTTTACCGCCGTTTCTTTAAGAACCTCAAAAAGATTTTTTGAGCAGTCAGGAATGTAACACAAAAGGCGGCTCCCTTCCGTTCCCCTGATTCCCATAAAGTATTCAAAATATTCTGCCTTGTAAAATCCGAACGCCTTCATGATGCCGAAAAAATCTGCGACAAGCTCATCATGCAAATGATTTTGAGCCGTGCCGAAATATTTCTTTGTAAAAAAGTGCGTGCATTCGTGCTCCAGTCTTATCTGCATTGATTTTTCAAGCCAGTCATCTTCCGTAAGGCCGAGCGTTTTTGCCGAAACATTGCTGTAAGGCTTTTGCGAAAGAATTATAAATCTTGTTTTTTTCCCGAACACAAATGACGCGCCTGTTGAACTTAAGTTTTCAGGACGTTTTCCTTTATGCACAAGATTCGTAACAAGATTCTCAAAATCAGTTGTATCCCTGATTGTTATGACAGGTATTTTTCCTGCTTCACAATCATATATTTCTGCTGAAATACTGTCTCCATGTTTAAGGCAAACAGGCAGCTTTGGTACAAGCATTGTGTTTATCGCTTTTTCAGCTCCGCGTTCCTTAAGCATGAAAATAAACGCATTCCAGAAATCCAAAAAGGAAAGGTCTTCAGCAGCAGCACTTGAATAGGTGACAAAATGATTGGTGCAATATTCTTCAAATAACTGCTGCTCGCTTTGTGTAAGCATGGAAACCTCAAGCCTTACAGTATTTCCGCTTCACCAAGACCTGCTTTTACAGCGCCCATGGCAACCTTGGCTCCCATAGTTACAGCAGTTCCAGCTCCGGCAGTTCCGATTGTAACTACTGCGTCAACCATCGCTGTTCCCAGGCCCTTTGCTACTTCCAGCGTGATTCCTTCAAGACCCTTTCCGTCAATTCCTGCCTTTACAGCTTTTGCAACTCCGCTGATAAGAGGACCTGCAATCGGAATAACGCTTACAGTTGACGTGATGAACCTGAAGAAATTGAATCCGCCGACAACATTTTCAAGCTCTTCTGTCGTAAGCTCCATTGTGCTGGCATCATTGGAACCAAGCATCTGTTCCATTATGCTTGAAAACTCTTTTGAAAAATCCTCGAAAGAAAGATCTGTATAACCATGCTTTGTGTAAAGGTCATAGATTTCCCTGTCAGATTTACAAAGCTTCAATGCCTCCTGAAACTCCTTGTCATTCAGCATTTTTCTTGAAAGCTCTTCATACTTTGCAGCAATTTCCTGTGTCTCACAGGTTACATCGATTGAAAGTTTCTGTTCCATAACTATCTCCTTGTGGTTTATAGTGTCACATCACTTTGATTATTTCAAGATTAACTTTTGCTTTATCATTAATCTTGATTACATTTATTTATACGAACGACTTTGAAAAAAGGCTAAAAAAATATTTTTGTTTTTAAAAAAACTCTGTTATAATTTTTTTTATGGAGATGAAATCAAAAGCTATTGCAAGCGAATACTTTTCTTATTTCGTGCCGTGCGTTTTGATGGCGGTTGCAACACAGACGGCCAGCATAATCGACAAAACTTTTATCGGGAATTTTGTAAATCCTGTAGAAATGGGAGCTGCAAATGCGTGCATGCCGGTAGCCCAGTTTGTTTATACCCTTTCGGTTTTGATTGGCGTTGGCGCGTCCGCTACGATTTCCGTTTTAAAAGGAAAAAAAGAAAATGAAGGATGTAACCGCGTTTTAGGAAATGCAGTTTTCTGGGGAATTACTTTTGGAATCGCTTTTCTTGCCTTTCTTCTTGTCTTTTCGAAGCCGGTTCTTTCATTCCTGCTTGAAGATAAATCAATTCAAAAATATGCAGAAGCCTATTACATGATTTTTATCTGGATGGTGCCTTTCCGATTGATTTCGGCAATCATTCAGAATATTTCGCGCGCAGACGGATTTCCAAAAATCGGTTCTATTGCGGTAATTGTTTCCAACTGCTGCAATGTATTTTTCAACTGGCTTTTTATGGGACCGATGAAAATGGGAGTACGCGGGGCTGCATTCGGAACGCTGCTTTGCTTTATCGTTGAATGCCTCATAAACCTTTCATATTTCACATTCAAAAAGCGTACATTCAGAGTATGGTTCAAGGGCGCGCTTTCAAAATCAGGCGAAGTTTTTTCCGTGGGACTTCCTGCCTGTATTGGAACCGGACTGATTACCTTTAAACTCGTTATCCTTAATAATCTTGCGGCAAAGCTGAACGGAGAGGCCGGACTTGTCGTAATGGCTGTAAGTCTGTCATGTCTTTCCCTTGCAAGCATGTTCAGCGCAGGTGCCAACAACGCTATGGTTCCACTTGCTGGAAAATATTTTGGCGCAAAGGATACTGAAAGCTTTAAGAAGGTGATAAGGATTTCACTTGCCTCACTTTTCAGCTTTACCACGCTTGTAGTAATTTTTCTTGAACTTTTTGCATCAGGCTTTACACGCTTTCACGGAGTTACAGATCCACAGACTCTTTTTCTCAGCATTCAAAGCATACGCATTTATGCGGTCAGTCTTTACGGAATGTGCTTTACGTTCTTTATGATTTACCTGCTTCCGATTACGGGTAAAAAAACCGTCTCAACAATTATGAGTATTTGTGAAGGCTTTGTTTTTATAGTGCCGCTTTGTTTTATTTTAAGTAATCATTTTGGATTTACGGGAATCTGGTATGCGTTTATCGTCACCGAGCTTCTTACGGCGGCAGTTTATTTTGTTGGAAATCAGATTGAAAAAATCTTCCCAGTAAAAAGGAGAGCGTAATTTATGGAAAAGATTTCACCTCTTACTTCAAGCCAGAAGGGCGTTTATTTTGAAAGCTATCAGAATCCAGAATCGACGATGTACAACATTGCGATACTATATAAATTTGACAGTGGCATTGACCCGCAGAAGTTGTATGAGGCGGTAAAGAATGTCTGTGCCCGATATGAAATTTTTGCTGATGTAATCCGTAATATTGACGGAAGTTTTTATAATGTTGTGGAAGAAGAAAAGCGTGTTGATTTTATTGAAGAGCGCGTAAAGCTGCATTCTGCATCAAGCGAAGATGAAATTCAGAAAATTGTTCAAAACTACCATCATCATTTTGAACTGGAAAATTCTCCGCTTTATTATTTTGACATTTATTATACGGAAAAAACAGTCTTTCTTTTCAGTGATATTCATCATGCAATCTGGGACGGAACAACAGGCTCTCTGTTTGTAAAAGCATTAAAGGCATCCTATGAAGACTACGAGCTTCCAGAAGAATTAATTTCTCTTGAACAGCTTTATGAGGATGAAAAGAAACTTGAAAAGAACGGCACAAAGCAGGCGGATTTTGATTTTTACGAAAAGCTTCTTGACGGCAGCGAGGCAGAGGGGTGCCTCTATGGTGACAGAAATGACGAAAACGATTTAAAAAAAGTTGAAGAGTATTTCTGTAAAATTAATGTGGAAGAATCAAGGCTTATTTCTTTTGCAAAGGCAAATGGTGTTACGGAAAATGCCGTACTCATAAACAGTTTTGCATATCTTCTTTCAAAATATAATTGTTCTAATGAAGTGATTTTTTCGACGGTTACGGCATCACGAAGAACTGAAGAATATAAGTCGAAATTCGGAATGCTTGTAAGGACTTTCCCGTTCCATGCAAAATTCAACGAAGATGAAAGCATTGGCGATATGCTGAAAAATCATTCTGAAACATATAAGCAGAGCCTGATTCATTCAAATGCAGATTTTTCCCGCCTTGTAAATGAACTTCATTTTAACAGTGCAATAAGTTTTGTTTTTCAGGGGCAGCTTCTTGATTCTTTTGAAATTAACGGTACGAAGTGTGAGATGGACCGCCTTGTTTCAAAAGACGGTATCTCTGATATTACTGTATATGTTTTTAAGCAGGACGGAAAGTATCTTATAAAACTGGAATACAATTTTGCAAAGTATTCTGAGACTTTTGTGCGTTCGTTTGTAAATGCCTATCAGAAGGTAATTCTTGGCTTTATTCAGAAAGAAACGCCTGGCGAAATTGAATTTGTTGATGATGATACGCTGAAGCTTTTTAAGACTTTTGAAGGAAACAAAGTTGCTGTTGATAAAAATCTTACCGTCCTTGATTTGATAAAAAATCAGATTAAGACACATCCTGAAAATACAGCCGTCGTTTTTAATGAAAAACGATTTACTTACGCCCAGTTTGATTTGATTACAGGTGCGCTCGCGGCAAAAATCAATCAGTTTGGGGTAAAAAAAGACAGTTTTATTTCGGTTTTAATTCACAGAAGTCATTTTATGCCGATTTGTTCTGTCGGAGTTTTGCGGACAGGGGCTGCCTACCAGCCGCTTGATCCGTCTTACCCGAAAGACCGCCTGAATTACATGATGAAGGATGCGGGGGCAAGGCTTTTAATCTGTGATCGTGATTTGCGTGATTTGGTTGACGAATACGATGGTGATGTGATTTTTACAGATGAAATTGAACTTGACTGCAAAAAAATCCCGGAGCATGTAAAGGAAGTGTGGCCGGAAGTTTCCCCGGAGGATGCATTTATCATCCTTTATACATCGGGAACAACAGGCCTTCCAAAAGGTGTAATTCTTGAGCACAGAAATCTAAGCGCAATAATCACATACATTATCAGACAAACTGGATTCAATGAAAAAACAAAATATGTCGCTTACGCAAGCTATGGTTTTGATGCGAATATGATGGATACTTATTCTGTTTTGTGTGCAGGCAGCGAACTTCATATTCTTGATGAAGAAATCCGCCTGGATCTGGCAGAAATTGATAAATATTTTATTAAAAACAATATCACTTCAACAATTATGACAACTCAGGTCGGACGAGCATTTGCTGAAATGTCTGATTGCCAGACCTTAAATTTCATTTTGGTTGGTGGAGAAAAACTTGTTCCTTTTAAATTAAACAGAAAACTTGATTTTATAAATGCCTATGGTCCGACGGAATGCTCAATTTACGTAACCAGCGCCAGGAT
>CACYCX010000222.1 GCA_902772975.1 uncultured Spirochaetaceae bacterium | reverse complement strand
GGTGGCAACCGACCGCAACGGAATCGGAAAAATCACGCTTGGAAAATTCCATATGAAGCACCTTGATTATTCGGTAAACAGCATCGCTGAAGAAAGCTCAGGCCGAATCTGGGTCGCTACGGATGAAGGCGTTCTCTGTTACGAGGATAACGTTCAGGTAAAGAACAAGCTTACCGAATACACAAAAGGTGTTCGCGTCCGGGATATTATCGCGGCACAAAGCGGCGGCGTTCTTGTAAGCTGTTATACAAAACTCGGCCTTTTATATTATGACGGCTATCACATCAAAAGCTGGACAAAAGAAGACGGACTTGCCGGAAGCAAAATCCGGGTTGCACTTGAAACAAAGCCAAGGGAATTTTATGTCGGAACAACAACAGGCTTAAGTATCATTCACACAGACGGAACCATCAAGAATTTCAAGCAGGCGCACGGACTTGAAAACGAATACATCATGGCCCTCTATCAGGATTCAAACAACATAATCTGGATTGGAACGGATGGCGGCGGAATTTACCTGATGAAGGACGAGACAATCATTTCGCATTTCACTTCCGAGAACGGGCTCGCCGGTAATGTTATCTTCAAGATTACGCAGGAAGATGACGGCGCCTACTGGATTTGCAGCGGAAGCGGAATTACCCGATGCCCGAATTTTGACAGCCGCTTGGGCATGCCAAAAGTTTTCGAAAACATCAATTCAGAAAAAGGCATCCAGACAGATTCCGTTTTCCAGATTTTAAGCGACGGCTCAAATACTGTATGGCTTTCAAGCAACCACGGAATTTCTTCGGTTGAAGCAAACGAGCTTTTAGACGCGGCTTCCGGCAAAATCGAATCCGTCAAATCAAAGTTCTACAATAAAAACGACGGCCTCGAATCCGGCGGCCCTACATCTACGGCAAAAAGCATCATCGACAGATACGGCCGCATCTGGTTCAGCATGATAGACGGAATCGCGATTTACGACCCGATTACAATTCACGAAAATCCGATTATGCCGCTTGTCCAGATTGAAAAGGTAACGGTCGATAATAATGTCATCGTCGACTGCACGTTGTTCCCGTCAACTTCAGAAACAATTACCCTTAAACCGGGAACCAAGCGCGTTGACATTTCATTTACCGGCTTCAGCTTTGACGCTCCGGAGCGAATTCAGTTTACGCACAAGCTCACTCATTTTGAAGATGAATTCAGCCCGCCCTCACCGGCTAGAACAATGTCCTACACGAATTTAAAACCGGGACGCCATACATTTTTAGTAAACGCCATCAACGGAGACGGGCTCTACTCCAAACAGGCCGAGGCCGTGCTTTTTGTGCAAAAGCCGTACATTTATCAGATTCCGGCCTTCTGGGTTGTCGTTGTAATAATTTTAATCACTTCAATAGTTGCGTTCTTCCATTACAAACAGAAACGCATTCTCCGCGAAAACATGCGACTCGAAAGCATGGTCAGGATGCGCACGGCCGAACTCAATCTGGAGAAGGAAAAATCAGATGAGCTTTTGCACGCAATCCTGCCGAACGAAATTGCAAACGAGCTTCGCGACGGAATTCATTCAATCGGTAAAAATTTTGACGATGTAACAATCCTGTTTTCCGACATCGTTGATTTTACAAAAACATCAAGCGGCTATTCCGCAGAAGAAATCGTAAACGCGCTCAATGATTTGTTCACCCGCTTTGACCGCCGCGCACAAAAGACAGGCGTAGAAAAAATCAAGACAATCGGAGACGCATATATGGCAACATGCGGACTTCCGACTCCAAACTCAAATCACGCTCAGGTTATGATTGATTACGCAAAGGGAATGCTTGAAGACTTGGCGGATTATAACAAGAATGCTAAAATTCCTTTCGTCATCAGAATCGGTCTTAATTCAGGACCAGTAACCGCAGGCGTTATCGGAAAAACAAAATTTATTTACGATGTCTGGGGCAATACAGTAAATGTTGCAAGCCGAATGGAAACAGCCGCAAACCCGGGTGGAATCCGCGTATCTCAAACAGTTTACGAGCACCTTAAAGACAGCGGCGTAAAATTCAGCAAACCGATTGAATGCAATGTTAAAGGCAAAGGCCTGATGACAACATACGACATTCTATAAGACAATTGAACACAACTAACGGAGAATTTATGAAAAAGCTTTTTATCTTATTATCAGCAGCAATCGTTATATTTTCTGGATGCGGAAATAAAACTGATAACACCGTAAAAGTCGGATTGCTCCATTCGCTTTCTGGAACGATGGCAATAAGCGAAACTGCCGTACGCGATTCTGAGATTCTTGCGATAAAAGAAATCAACAAGGCAGGCGGCGTTCTTGGAAAACAAATCAAGTATATCGAAGAAGACGGTTCAAGCGATGCGACTGTGTTCGCCGTAAAAGCACGCAAGCTTCTGCAGGATGATAATGTCGTATCCGTATTCGGCTGCTGGACTTCTGCTTCACGCAAAGCCGTAAAGCCCGTGTTTGAAGAATTATACGGACTTCTGTGGTATCCGGTTCAATATGAAGGAATGGAAGCAAGCCCGAACATCATGTACATGGGCGCATCTCCGAATCAGCAGGTAGTTCCCGCAATCTATTACTGCGCCGATACTTTTGGTAAAAAAATGTATCTAGTCGGAAGCAATTATATTTTCCCGCAGACAGCAAACAGAATCATAAAGGCGCAGCTTAACTATCTGGGCGGCGTTTGTGCCGGCGAAGAATATGTTCCGCTTGGTCACACAGATTTTTCTTCTATTGTAAAAGACATCATAAAGCAGAAGCCTGATGTAATAATCAATACGCTTAACGGAAGCTCAAACATTTACTTTTTTGAACAGTTAAAGCAGGAAGGCATCAACGCGTCTGTTATTCCGACAATGAGCTTTTCGATTGCAGAAGAGGAAATCAAAAATATCGGAGCTGAAAATTTAAAAGATAATCTTGTAGCCTGGAATTATTTTGAGACAACGCAAACTGAACGCAATGCAAAATTTGTTTCTGATTACAAGTCGGAATACGGAATTGACCGCGTTACGGACGACCCGATTGAAGCGGGCTACATCGCAGTTTACATGTGGGCAGCCGCCTGCGAAAAAGCAGGAAGCTTTGATGTTGAAGATGTCAGAATGGCGTCCAAGGGCTTAAGCTTTACAGCACCAGAAGGAAGCGTCATGATTGACGGATACAATCAGCATTTGTACAAGCAGGTTAGAATCGGAAAAATCAACGCTGATGGTCTTATTGATGAAATCTGGACAACTCAGACTCCCATCAAACCGGATCCGTACTTAAGCACTTATGAGTGGGCCCGCGGATTATAAAAGTTCAATGTAAAGTTCAACTGATTGCAGTATAAACACATTTATTGTATTATTACTGCATGATTGAACTTAACAGCCAGCAGAGAAAAAAATTAAGCTATCTTGCCACAGACCTTAAGCCAGTCGTAATGATTGGCTCAGACGGATTAAAAGACGGCATTATAAAAAAAGTTACTGAACAGCTGAATGCACATGAGCTCATTAAAATTAAATTCATCGATTTTAAAGATGAAAAAAAAGACATTACAGCTCAGATTTGTTCATCATGTGACGCATCTCTTGTACGCATCATCGGAAACATCGCAATCCTTTACAAAGTAAGCGATGATGAAGACAAGCGCAAAAACCTTCTGTAGAATTTATGAAGAAAATGACTGAAGGGAACATTGTAAAGCAAATACTTTTGTTCCTTTTTCCTGTTTTTTTAGGCGCAGTATTACAACGACTTTATACTCTTGCAGACACGATGCTCGTAGGACGCTTTGTTGATACAAAAGCTCTTGCGGCAGTAGGCTCAAGCAGTATCCTTTATACAATCTGCCTTACGATTTGTAACGGCTTTACAGGCGGCTTTTCAATCGTAATCGGGCAGCATTACGGTGCAGGCGAAGAATCTGAAGTAAGAAAAACAATTGCCGGAACATATACGCTTTCGCTTATACTCGTCGCATTCCTTACAGTATCAGGCCTGCTGGCTGTAGGGCCGCTTTTAAAGCTAATCCGTGTGCCGCAAGAGCTGGTTCACGATGCGCGCATTTACCTTACAATCCTTATTGCCGGACTCATCACGACAATGATTTACAATATGACGGCTAACATCCTTCGCGCGCTTGGGGACAGCCTTATGCCGCTCATATTCCTGATTATAAGCGTTATCCTGAACATCTTTTTTGACATGCTGTTTATCATCGTTTTGCACAAAGGTGTATTTGGAGCGGCAATTGCTACGGTAATCGCGCAGGGTGTTTCGTGCGTTCTCTGTATTGTGTTTGGCGTTCTGCGCCGTCCAATCATGATTGTTAAAAAAGAAGATTTTAAATTCTCGAATAACATACTGCATCAGCTTATCTCGCAGGGTTCAGCGATGGCGCTTATGTGGACTGTAGTCGATGCAGGCTCGGTAGTACTGCAAGCCGGTATCAATGTGCTTGGTGCGGATATGGTCGCAGGCTATACGGCCGGAAGAAGGTATCTGGAACTGCTTATGATCCCAGGCGGCTCCCTTGCCCAAACCGCGGCGGCCTTCGTAAGCCAGAATTTTGGGGCGCGTCAGTATAAGAGAATCAAAGACGGCGTACGCAAAATGATTTTAATTTCGTGGATTTGGGCTACTTTTACTGTCCTTCTCGTTTATCTTTTTGCCCGTTCTTTAGTCGTATTTATAACAGGCGTGGCCGCCGCTGAAAATATTATCCAGGCAGGAATACTTTACATGAAAACAGGCGTTCCGTTCTTTTATACGCTGTTCGTGCTTGTTATCGTCAGAAGCAGCCTGCAGGCAATCAACAAAAAAAAGACGCCGATTGTTGCAAGCGCCATTGAGCTTATCGTAAAAATTCTTTCGACATCATTTGCTGTTTCAATTTTCGGCTTTATGGCAATCTGCTTTACCGAGCCTGTTATCTGGGTTTTAGGCATGCTCTGGGTCTGGCCGAATTTCCGCTGGAACATAAACAAATTGTGCCGTGAAGAAGCCGCGTAATTTTATTTTTTCCATATCAATATTTTTCTATAGTTATCTGTACAAAAAAATGCTATAATATTGCCTGATATGGATTTAACTTTCAACAGCCTTAAACTTATTCTTCAATCGAACTTTGGTGCAGTTGTATGTGTTTTTGGCTTAATTGCCTTCATAATCACAAATAAAAGCTTTCCTGACAGAGTTAACAGATGCTTCCTATATATTTGCGGCGCACTTCTTCTTCTGACCGTATCAGACAGCATGCGATTTTATTACGGGCATTTACCATATCCAACATTTTACAGATATGTTGCAGCCGGAACCGGATATGTGATCAGGCCTGCATTGCTTTTTCTTCTTACAATAATTACTTCACGCTATCAAAAACGAAAGAATCTGATATTCGGAATTCCGTTAATCATCTGTTCTGTAATTTCAATTGTGAGCATCTTTCCGTTCGGCAAGGGAATCATGTTCAGCTTTTCAGAAGACAATATTTGTATCCGCGGACCATTCGGATATTTTTCACACTACCTGACTGTTTTCTATTCGCTTCAAACTATTTATTATTCAGTTAAAAACTACAGCTACAACAAAGCAGAATCGCTGGTTCTTATTATCATGGAAACGGCCGGATGCTTTTCTGCAATCCTTGTCCACTTCTTTGGCTATGATTTTATTCTTCTTCAGGTTATCGTTACTGCAATCCTGTTTTATTATTTCTTCCTGCTGACGCAAATTTACAAACGCGACACGCTTACTTCATTTTTGAACAGGCGCTGCTTTTATCTTGAAATAAATCACCTTTTGAATTACCCGATGATTTTGCTTTCAATGGATTTGAACAACCTTAAAAAATATAACGACACAAAGGGTCATGCTGCCGGAGATACGGCGATTGTTACCGTTACAATCGAAATGACAAAGCATTTTTCAAAATATGCTACGCTCTATCGTACAGGCGGTGATGAGTTCATGGCGATTTTCAGAAAATCAGATTTAGCATTGATTGAAAAGCTGGTAAAAAATTTTCAGGAAAGCCTCAACAAAACTGAATACCGCGTTGCATGCGGTTATGCTAAATACAATCCCGGCGATGATATCGAAAAAATTCTTAATCTGTGCGACAAGCAGATGTATGCAAACAAACAGAAAATCAAGAACGCAGACAGCATTTAAAAAAATCGCAGTACAGTTTTAAGAAAATCTTAACCCATACTGCGATTCAATTTTATATCCTATTTTTTCCTTCATGCAGGAACAGAATCCCTTACATCATCTTTAACAAAAGCCTCTGATTTGCAGATTTTTGAATACCGCACAAAGTTGATTCCAAACCGTACTGCTTCGTCTGCCATTACAGCAAGGAAAACGCCTGCAATTCCAAGCTTCATCTTGAAAACAAAAAGACAGGCCATTCCAACAACAAATACAGTTCCAAAAATCTGTGTGAAGAACATCCATCTTGTGTCGCCGCTTCCGCGGATTCCGTTTCCGATGATGATGTTTCCGGATTTTGAAAACAGATTCAATCCAATCATAAAAAGGAATATTGCAGAAGTTGTAACGATTGCATCATCCTTTGTGAAAATCGAAAGGATTTGTTCCGGGAACAAAATTCCTGTTATTACCATTCCGGCCGCGATTACGGCACAAAGCGCATACGCACAAAGACATACTCCCTTGAATTGACGCAAATCGCGTTTTCCAGTTGCTTCCGAAGTCAGCGTCATTGTTGCGCTTCCAAGGCTTCCGATTGCAACAACAGCAAGAACCTCAACACCGAATATGATTGAATAAATTCCAGCCGCCAGCTCGTTTATGGAATTCAAAATCCTGATGATAGCAAGATTTCCTGCGTTCCACAAAAGATCTTCAAGCGCAGTATTGATTCCAAGCTTTGCTGAGTGCAGGTAACTTCTGAACCGTGAGTTCTTTATCTCTGCAAAAGTTGGTCTTGTACTGAGCGGACTCTTTATGTAAGCGTATCCAAAATATACAGCCGCAATAAATTCCGCGATTGTTGTTCCTAAAGCTGCGCCTTTAACGCCCATGACCGGGAACCCGAATTTTCCAAAAATCAAAATCCAGTCAAAAATCACATTCAGGACAGAACGAATCAGACTGTAAGTCGCAAGCGGCTTTGTATAATTTGAAGTCTGAAAAATCGTTACTATTGTTCCGATTCCAACCAGAATAAAAACCGGTGAATAATAACGGACATAGTCAACGCACATCGGAATCAAATTTTCTGAAACGCCCATAATTCTGAAAACAGGCTCAGAAAAAAAGCACCAGAAAACAAAAAGCATGAACGGAATTATGCTGTTGTATTTTAAAAGCGAGCCGGCATATTCAGCAACATTTTTTCTGTTGTTTGCACCTACGCTCTGGCTGATTAAAATTGACGCACCAGTTCCAATCGAAAAACAGAACGACATTGTAGTCCACATCGGGAATGTTGCGTTTCCAAGAACGCTCATGTAAAGACTGTTTGCATGTCCTAAAAAAATTCTGTCAATTAACATCTGAACCTGATTTATCAACTGACTTAAAATCATTGGAACAGAAAGTATCAATAATCGCTTTAAATAAATTTTGTACTTTTCAAAAAGTTTATTCATTTTCTCCTTTCTCCAAAATTCCGCGCTCATGGCGCAAAAAAACAATTGAACTGCCCGGTTTATTAAACTTATACATACATAGCCGCGGTTCCAAGTATGGCAGTTTCAATTTTAAAATCTTTGTAAGTTTCCACTTCGCGTACTGTAAATTTTATCACGCAATAATCGGGATCTGTTTTGCCCTGCTTGTAAAAAAGACAGTCACCTTTGCGCCAGATTAAATTCTTTGTCATCTGATCCGTGCACACGTTTACAGTTCCCTTGAGCATTACTCCCTGATAAGAAATAAGCCCCCGATGATAAAAATATACGCAAGCCTTATTGTTCGAATTGTAGTGGCTAACCTTTCTCGAAGATGTATTGGTCGTAAAATATACGTCGTCCCCACATATCAGGCGCGGAGCCAGCATCGCTCTTGTACATGGATAACCATTTTCGTCAATCGATGAAAGAATAGCTGTTTTCTGCTTTGAAATAAAATCTACAATTCCCTTTCGCGTCACCTTCTGAACCCCCAGTCCTTACGCAAATATATGATTTACATAAATAAAAGAGAATAGAATTCAGATAAGATGCACATTTTAACCGATGAAATACATTCGCTTCAGGTAATCTTAAGTTATTTCTTGATTTTAAGTCCCCTTAAGTATTCCTTTTGCTCAGGTTTGATGCAGAAGCTCTCTGTGGCTTTTTGAATTGCCTTGTTATGCGTCCACGGTTCCAGAACTCTTTTTTCGATGAACGGAAGTGCGCGTTCATACTGTTTTGTAAGCGCCGTTGCAAAGTACCAGGCTATCATCATCTTTACATAATATTCTTCAGTACTGATTTTTGAAACGAGAGTCGGATATTCCAAATCAAAATCTTCGTCCAAAAAATAATCCATAAGCATTTTGATTCCAAAGCGCACTGAATATGTTTTTTTTGACGCAATCCATTTTTTAATTGAATCAAGCAGCGCATCTTTTTCCTGTTTGAACGCCTTGCAGTTCATCTGGTCGCATGTAGCCCAGTTATCAACATACGGAAGAAATTTATTCACTTTCTTTATGCATTCACCGTAATCCTTTATTCCGGAAACAATGAACGCATGCAGCTGATTTTCTTCAAAATATTTATGCGGAAGATTATTCAGGAATAAATCGATATCTTCACGCAATGCATATTTTTTTGCAAGCTTCCTGAGCTCGGGTGTCCTGACTCCGATAATCGACTCCGGCAAAACAGACGGAATTATCTTTACCTGCATTTTTCTATATGTGTCGTCTTTAAACGAAGCAAGCTCTTTCTGTATTTCTTTTTGTATATCCATTTTTCTAAACTCTATTTCTCACAGCCAGATGCTGATTTTAAGTTCGAGAAGAATAAATCAAAAGAAATTTTTTTGCAAGTAGGGAGAAGAGTTTGAAGGAATCATGACACGACCTGCACCCATGTGGAGCAGAACAGTTCCAGTCCTCATTTCCTTTTCCATTACAAATAAGAGAACCATCCCTCATGTTGATTGGAATCAAAAGCTTTTCACCTTTCTTAGCACTAACAGCACCCTTACGAAGAATCATGTTCTCCGTATCGATGTAGTTATGAATCGTTGTAAACTGGTCAATGATGTCTGCTTCCTTAATATGAAGACCGATGGAAATTGACTGAATCATTGCCTTTCGGTTCAACATCGCAAAGTGCTGCATGATTCTCATATCGTTGATGTAATTATCAAACAGT
>CACYCX010000221.1 GCA_902772975.1 uncultured Spirochaetaceae bacterium | reverse complement strand
TTCAAACAAATTATAGTTTCAAACAAATTATAGTTTCATATAAATTATAATAGTAAAATTTATAATTGTAAAATCTAAAAAGCAGACTTATACTATAATATAACCTTAACTTATATATCGGCAGAAAAGTAATATTTATGAGGAATTTTGCCGATAATCATAAAGCATTTGTATATACAAAATGAAAAATATATACAACTTGTTAAGTAAAATTGGAAACGGAGAAAGAATATGGCAAAAAAGAAGGCAGCTTCCGGGCTTATAGTCTGGGAAGACATGATTGGAATTGAACAAGCCGCATCCCTCAAAGCGCAGCTTCTTGATTCACTTTCAAAGTCAAAATCGACAAAGCTTGACATATCAAAAGTCACAGATTTAGACACATCAATTATCCAGCTGCTTCTGTCCGCTGCAAAAGAAGCCGAATCCAATGACAAGGAATTTTATTTAGTAGGAACCGTGCCGCAAGACATTCAGTCTCTCTTTGATATAATGCGCGTTTCAATTCCAGTTAAATCTGAACCGGAGGAATAACATGCTTGATCAAATTTCTTCCGTTTTCTTTGAAGAAGCGAACGAACTCTTAGACAATCTTGAAGGCTATCTCCTTACGCTCGAAACAGAGCCTCAGAATCAGGAAATCATTTCTGCCGTATTCCGCGCCATGCATACAATCAAGGGCTCATCGGGAATGTTCGGCTTTGATGACATTCAGAATTTCACTCACGAAATGGAAAGCGCCTTTGATAAAGTGCGTAACGGATTTGTACCAGTATCACCTGAATTGATTAACCTTACGCTCAAGGCGCGCGATCATATCCGCTCAATGCTTGGAGTTGATGTAACTGACGAAATCCGCGCGGTCGGGAAAAGCATTATTGATGAGCTCCACGGAATTACAGGTCAGGCAGAAGCAAATGCGCAGGGCGGTCAGAATGTTCTTCACGAAGGAAGCGCCGTTATAGAAAGAGCGCCGGCTGGAAATACAGCTTCGGCAAACGCGCAGACCTGGCGAATCATTTTCAGACCGTCAAAGACAATCATGCAGAACGGAACGCGTCCTGAACTTTTGATAAAAGAGCTTTCCGAAATGGGAAAAACGACAGTCGTAACATTTACGGAAAAAGTACCGGCGCTTTCCCAGATTAATGCAGACGAATGCTATCTTTCGTGGGACGTCATCCTTACTACTGACAAATCAGAAAACGACATTCAGGATGTATTTATCTTCCTTGATTCTGAATCAAAGATTGACATCGAAAAAATCCCGGAAGACGGAATTCACAGAAAGCTCGGTGAAATTCTTGTTTCGCGGAACCTCATTACAGAAGACGACATCAATCGGATTCTTGAAGAACAGAAAAAGCTTGGTGAAATTCTTGTTGAAAAGAAAGTAGTTACGGAGACGCAGATAAAATCAGCGCTGGCAGAACAAAAGCATATAGAAGACATGCACCGTCCCGCAGAACAATCCGCCTCGTCCCAACCGGCAACGGCGGCGGCCGCCGCGCAGCAGCAGTCAATCCGCGTCAATTCCGTAAAGCTCGACCAGCTCATTGATTTGGTAGGCGAATTAGTTACATTTAATGCGCGGCTTTCTTCGATCGCAGGCGAATCGAAGAACCAGCGGCTTACGGCTATTTCCGAATTGGGAGAGCAGCTTATATTCTCGCTCCGCGACACCGCAATGGACATGCGAATGCTCCCTATCGGAACAATTTTCAGCCGCTTCCGCCGCCTCGTTCACGATTTGGCAAGCCAGCTCGGAAAAAACATAGAGCTTGTTACGGAAGGTGCCGAAACCGAGCTTGATAAGACAGTAATCGAAAAACTTAACGATCCGCTCGTTCACCTTATCCGCAATTCAGCCGACCACGGAATCGAATCGCCGGAAGAGCGCGCAGCAGCAGGAAAGGACGCAAAGGGAATCGTAACGCTTTCTGCAAAGCACGCCGGAGCCTTCGTTGTGATTACTATTTCCGATGACGGCGCCGGGCTTAATAAAGAAGGAATCCGCAACAAGGCAATTGAGCGCGGACTTATTACGGCAGACCAGCAGCTTACAGACCAGGAAATTTACGAAATCATTTTCCAGCCCGGCTTTTCTACAAACACGACCGTTACTTCTGTTTCAGGACGCGGCGTAGGAATGGATGTAGTTAAGCGCGACATTGATTCATTAGGCGGCAATGTTTCTGTTGAAACCGCGGCGGGCAAGGGAACAAGCTTTATCCTTAAAATCCCGCTTACGCTTGCAATCATCGAAGGAATGCTTGTAAAAATCGGAGAAAATCATTATGTCGTTCCGCTTACAAGCGTTGAAGAATGTATCGAATATACGCCGGAAGAAAAAGAAAAGCATTCCGTATGCTCACACATCATAGCGCGAGGTGAATATCTTCCGTGCATTAATATGCGCGAATATTTTGAAATTGAAAGTGAGCCGCCGGAAGAGCAGCAGGTTATAGTCGTAAACGACCAGACTTCAAAAGTCGGCATTGTCGTAGATCACATCGTTGGAAATCATCAGACTGTAATCAAGCCGCTCGGGAAGCTCTACAAAAAAATTGAAGGCTTAAGCGGTGCTTCAATTTTAGGCGACGGTTCTGTAGCCCTTATCCTTGATATCTTCAAGCTGTCCGACTTTATCCGAAAACTGGACGCAGAGGAAAAATGAGTCAGATAGCAAGTTCATCGATAGAACAATCACAGAATCCGAATTTAAAGCTCTCTCCGGGTCTTGCCCTAACTCAAGCGCAATTTAAAAAGATTTCGGAATTCATGGAGTCGTACACCGGAATCAAGATGCCTGTTACAAAACAGATAATGATTCAGTCGCGCCTTCAGAGCAGGCTTAAGGCACTTCACCTTTCGAATTTCTCTGAGTACATCGATTATGTTTTTTCAAGCACAACAAACGCAAGCTCAGAAATAGTTACGATGATTGATGTGCTTACGACAAACCTTACGCATTTTTTCCGGGAATCACAGCACTTTGATTACATGACAGGAAGCGTACTTCCGTTTTTATCGAACAAGGGAATCAAAAAACCGCAGCTGTGGTCAGCAGGATGTTCTTCGGGAGAAGAACCGTATACGCTTTCAATCGTAATGCAGGAATTCATGCGCAAGAATCCGGGCAAGTTTGAAGACTTTACAGTGCTTGCTACTGACATTTCAACCCGCATGCTTCAAAAGGCAGCCGAAGCAGTTTATCCGCTGGACACAATCGAAAAGCTTCCGCTTGATTTAAAGAAAAAATATTTTTTGAAAAGCACGGACACGACAAATCCGCGCACAAGATTAAAGCCCGAAGTCCGCAATCACATAAAATTCCAGAGACTGAATTTTATGGACAAGATTTACGGCATCGGCGACATAAAGCACATTATATTCTGCAGGAATGTACTGATATATTTTGATAAACAAACCCAATGGTCCGTTGTCAGCAAGCTTGTTGATCACCTTATGCCGGGCGGTTTTTTATTTCTCGGTCACTCTGAGACAATACTTGGAGCAAACCTTCCGTTAAAGACCGTAGCACCGACTGTTTTTCAGAAAACGAAGGAGTAGATATCATGGCTATAAAGGTTTTAATTATTGACGATTCTGCACTTGTACGTGAAACACTGACTCGCGTAATAAACACCGAACCGGATATTCAGGTAATTGCAACTGCATCCGATCCGATTTTCGGCGTAAAGAAAATTAAAGTCGAACGCCCTGATGTAATCATACTCGATATTGAAATGGCACGAATGGACGGACTTACATTTCTCAAAAAGATGAACGAAACAGTCGACCCTATTCCGTGCGTCATCTGCTCTTCAATCGTTTCTGAAGGTTCTGACAATGCCATGAAGGCGCTTGAATACGGAGCCTGTGCACTGATTCAAAAACCGGCGCTTGGAACAAAGCAGTATTTTGAAGAATCACGAGTGATGATTTGTGACGCAATCCGTTCAGCCCATCAGAGTCACGGAAAGCTCCGCCGCAACATGCCTTCTCCGATTTCCAAATCTGGAGTTGGAGGACGCGCTGCACATCCTCAGCCAAAGCTCGACGCTGACGTAATGCTCGAAAAGCCGACAAAATATACAGTGCCTATTGATGTCACCGATAAAGTTGTCGTGGTCGGAGCAAGCACCGGGGGCACCGAAGCGCTCAAGGATTTCCTTGTCACTCTTCCGGATGACTCGCCTGCAATCGTAATCGTTCAGCATATGCCCGAGCATTTCACTTCCGCCTTTGCCGCCCGACTGGATGGCCTTTGCAAAATACATGTAAAAGAGGCGGCAAACGGCGACGCTGTAATGCGCGGGCAGGCCTTAATTGCCCCCGGCGGACGCCATACTTTATTAAAGCGCATCGGCAATAAATATTTTGTTGAGGTAAAAGATGGTCCGCTTGTTTCAAGGCATCGGCCATCTGTAGATGTTTTGTTCCGTTCCGCAGCGCGCTACGCAGGTAAGAACGCCATCGGGATAATCATGACGGGTATGGGCGATGACGGCGCAAAAGGCATGGCAGAAATGCACGAGGCCGGTGCGTTCAACATTGCGCAGGATGAAAAGACATGCATAGTTTATGGCATGCCTGGAGAAGCAGTTAAGGCGGGCGGCGTTGATAAAATCGTTCCGCTTCCTGATATCGCGCAGACAATGCTCATCGCGGCTCAGGGAAAATCAAGATAAGCGTAAAAAAAATTATCTTGAAAAAAAATTTGGCAATCTACGAATTTATATTATAAAATATAAAGTAGGAATCGGAGTTTTATTTTACAAGAAAGTCTAATAGGAGATTATTATGGCAGGAAAAAAGATTTTGGCAGTTGATGATTCAGCATCAGTAAGGAAAAGTATTTCTTTCATCCTCTCTCAGGAAGGATACGAAGTAACAGAAGCTGTAGATGGAGTTGACGGCGTAGAAAAAGCTAAGGCCGATAAATTCAATCTTGTAATCACAGATATCAACATGCCGAACATGGACGGAATCGAGCTTATCAAAAATCTCCGTGCCATGGAAGGATATAAATTCACCCCAATCATCGCACTTACTACAGAAAACCAGAACAGCAAGATGGACGAAGGAAAAGCAGCAGGAGCAACCGGCTGGATTGTAAAGCCGTTCACTTCAGACAAGCTGATTGCGATCGTTAAAAAGATAGTCGGCTGATTTATAAAAGACGCGTTTTTTATTTTTAATTGGAGAGTTCTATGAAAGGCATACAGTCAAAAATCTTGATTATGGGATTTGTGCTTGTTGCTGTCGCTATATTTACGCTAAACATTTTTTCTACTTATTCTGCGCGACACGCCGTAAGCAAAATTCAGATTACTTCGACAGACACCCTGCTGGACGAAATCACTTCTGCTTTTGAAAACAGAGTCTCAACTGAATTTGTACAGCTTGAGGCAATCTCGCGGAGAGCAACAATCAACAACACAGACGTTTCCATCGAAGACAGGGCTCCTCTTTTAACACGAGATTTAAGACCTGAAGCCGGACACAGATATTTCATTCTTTCTGATACAGACGGAAACGCATGCAGCTCTGAAGGAAAACCTGTAAAAATTCGCGACAGGGATTATTTCAAGGAAGCAATGCAGGGGCAGCGTTCTCTTTCAGATCCGATTAAAAATAAAATTCTTAATGCAAGTGCGCTTTTGTATGCAGTTCCGATGAAAAACGAACGCGGAAAAATCACGGGCGTTCTTTGTATCGACACAACAGACGATGCGCTTTTTACATTCTGCCAGGATATTCAGATTGGAACAAACGGAAAGACATGCATCATTTCAAATAAAACAGGAAACATAATTGCTTCTACAGTACGCGAAGATGTAACCGAGGCGCGCAATGTTCAGAAGGACGCAATGACAGATCCGTCGTATGCTGCAATTGCAGAAATGATTTCTGAAGCACGCAGCGGAAAAAAGAACGTAAAAATCATAACAGTCGGAAAAACCAAGATGCTTGTTGGAACGGCACAACTTGGAAACCTTCCGTGGTCAATCATAATCGAAGCCCCGCTTGAAGACTTCATGAATGAAGTAACTGACATGGCGGTAAAGAATTTTATTTTAGGCATCATCATTCTGGTTATTGCGCTTGTACTCTTCTTCCTTTTCTCACACAGCATTACAAAGGGACTTAAGGTTGTCGGAAGCATAATCCAGAAAATTACAAACGGCGATCTGATGCTTGAAGGAATTTCCGAGAAGGATATTCAGAGCATTACTTCCAGAAAAGATGAAGTCGGCGACATGAGTCTTTTGCTTCAGGACATGATTCACAACCTTACCGGAATTATTTCCTCCGTAAGATCGGCCGCGCTTCATGTTCAGACAGGCGGCGAGCAGCTTTCTTCTTCAAGCCAGGCAGTATCGTCGGGTGCAAGCGAGCAGGCGGCTTCTACAGAAGAAATTTCTGCAACAATGGAACAGATGACTTCAAACATCCAGCAGAATTCCGAGAACGCCTCAAAGACTAGCGAAATCGCAAAACAGACCTCCGCTGATGGAGAAGAAGGAAATCAGGCTGTTTCCGAAGCGCTTGAATCAGTTAAGGAAATCGCAAATAAAATCAGCATAATCGAAGAAATCGCAACGCAGACGAACCTGCTTGCAATCAACGCCGCAATCGAAGCCGCCCGTGCCGGTGAAGCAGGAAAAGGCTTTGCGGTTGTTGCAAGTGAAGTACGCAAGCTTGCTGAACGCTCAAAGGTTGCCGCCGGCGAAATCAGCGAGCTTTCCGTTAAGACGCTTTCTGCTGCCGAAAATGCGGGAACAAAAATCAATGAGGTTATTCCGGGAATCGAGCAGACAGCCCAGCTTATCGATGAAATTGCAACAGCCTGCCGCGAACAGAATAACGGCGCACAGCAGGTAAGTTCAGCAATCACTCAGCTTGATACTGTCGTTCAGCAGAACGCGTCGGCCGCAGAAGAAATGGCGGCAATGGCAGAAGAGCTTTCAGGTGAAGCAAGAAATCTTGTTAAGACAATCAAATTCTTTACTATTTCAGAGGATGAGGCTGACGAAGCATCTGAAGAAAAAATCACTGACGCAGATTCACCAAAACCGGAGGTAAAGGCTGCTCCAAGGGCAGAACCGAAAATCGAACCTAAGACTCCTCCGATTACTGTAGCAGAGCTCGACCTAAAGCCGACTGATTCTTCAAAACCAGCCGCCGCTTTCAAACCGGCCGCTGCTGCCGCACCAAAACCTGCGGCATCGTCCCCCGCGCCGGTTGCAAAGCCGCAAGCCGCTGCTCCTAAAAAGGCGCCGGCAAAAAAGGTTGAGGACATGCTCGACGATATAGCAGGTAATGACGAAAACGAAACTCCGTCAGCATCAGTATCGCCGGCGCCGGCATCTTCCAAGCCGGCAGTACCTGGAAACATATCCGGCGCGGGCTTTGTCCCAAAAACAACCGCCGATATGATTAGCGACGAGGACTTTGAGGAATTCTAAGCGTGATTCAGCAGTATCTTACTTTTATACTTGATTCGACTCTTTACGCGGTAAACGTTTTTCAGGTACAGGAAGTACTTGAGTACGAAAAGCCCACGCCGATTCCGTGTACAAGCGAACTGATGCTTGGAATTATACGGTCACGCGAAAAGAATATCGCCGTAATAGATCTGCGCAAGAAATTTTCGCTCAAGCCTAAAGCACCCGGAAAAGATACTCGCATTGTAGTTCTCGAAGTAAAGGATCTGGATAACGGCCTTATCAATTTTTACGGAATAGTCGCGGACAATGTTGTTGAAGTTTTTGATCTTGATGACGAAAACCTTGAACCGTACTCCGGCTCAAAAAATGACGAGGCATCCCGCTTTGTAACAGGCGTTACATTGCAGGACAACAAATATACTTTTTTCCTTAATGTGGACAGGATTTTTTCACAGGATGAAATTGATTCATTCAGCGGTAAGCCGGTAATTCCTGAAGCAAAATATGCAAAAATTGAAACCGGCGAACAAAAGCCAAAGACAAAGAAAGCTAAGGCTCCGGCAAAATCAAAACCGGCCGCAAAGGAAAAAGCAAAGCCAGCTGAAAAACCAAAATCCGCCGTAAAGAAAAAAAGTTCCGCCGAAAAAGAAAAAGCGCCGGTAAAAACAGGCTCGCTTCTTAAGACAGCGGAAATTAAACGGAACGAAGGAGGAAACCGCCGCAAAAAAACGCAGGCGAAATAAAATATTATGGCAAATCAATACTTAACATTTACGCTTAACGGTTTTCTCTATGCGCTTGAAGTCTTTAAGGTTCAGGAAGTGCTGATTTATACCCAGCCGGCAAAAGTACCATGCGCCCAGAATTATGTTGAAGGAATCATCAGCTCGCGCGGAGAAGGAATTTCGGTTGTGGATTTAAGAAAGCGCTTTAAGCTTCCTGAAGCCGAGCCCACAAAAGATACGCGCATCATCGTAATTGAAATAAAGCGTCCTACAGAAGAAGATCCTGATCATATCTGCACGTTCGGAGCAATTGCTGATTCAGTACAGGAAGTAATGGAACTGGAAGAAACTCAAGTCGCGCCGCCACCGAAATTCGGAAACAATATTTCTTCTGAATTCATAAGCGCGCTCGGCAAAAACGGCGATGACTTTATTATCGTGCTGGACGCAGAAAAGATATTTTCTGCGTCAGATGTTCCGAAACTAAATTAAATATCGACAATGAGCGCACCGGTTTTTGCGTCGTGATTTTCAGATTGCGGCGCGACGGATGCTACGAGCATGCCTGATTTTATGTTCATGCCGCTTTTATTTACGGCGAGCGCGATTCCCTTTTTGCAGCAGGCGTAAAAACCTGTCCGTCCGCCCGGTAATCTTATGGGATCAGAAACTATCCGCAAAAGGAGCGCGTCATCCTTGCTTTCAGTTTGGGAAGAGACAGCATAAACAAAGCTGAGTACGGCGCGCTCTTTTGGTATTCCAGCCTGCTTTGACAGGGAATGCAAAGCCTTGGGCGCTTCTTCCGTAGAAAAAGAAAAATTACACCATTTACCTGTTGCGCCGCTCTGCCCTGCCCTTCTTCCATCCATGGGGCAAATCCCGGAATGCGGACACGGTGAGCATACGGAATAACCGCGGCGCATAAAGGCATCGCGCAAAAGCGAAATGAATCTTGCAGAGCGCGGTATTCCCGGTTCAACAATCATAAATCCGGCGTTCTTCGATGTATACGAAATTAATTTCTCACAATATTTTTTTGCAATAAAATCAGGCGGGTTTGTGTCAGACTGGAACGCCTCATTGAACATGTTTGCGCATACGGCAAAATCAGCCTTTTGCCTGATAGCCGCGCCAAAAGCGCCCTTTACCTTGATGATTTTCCAGATTGAGTCAGCACCGCTTTCTTCGCCAGAAACGACTTCTTCGCCAGAAGCGCTTTTCTCTATAGCAGGAGCACGTGCTGCAATCGATAGGAAAATCTCCTCGCCCACAGAAAGCGCCTGCTGCGAAACATCAAGGCAATACCATGTAAGCTTTTTGCTTCTTAGAGACGGACACGCAAGCCACAATGCGCACACTGCAGTAAGCGGACCGCTTCCTATATCAAGGCAGACGCTTTCGTCATTCAAATTCAGCTTGGAAAAATCAATATTTGAAAACAGCCGAACAAGCCTCACAAGATTCCACCACATATAATAGCGGACATATGCGCTTAAAGCCGTCTTTTCGTTCATGTAAGAAAGATGCCGCCTGTCTCGTTCATCCGTAAGCTGATGACTTAATTCGCGGATCTGCTGCGGAACGGAAAGTTTCTGGCGGCTGTTTACAGGAAGCACGGATTGAACGATGCCGTCAAAATGCTCAAGCACATAACAGGCGTCTTCTGATATTTTTGAAGGATTAAATAATGAAGAAATTATCTCGCCTTTAGTAAAAGGCTTTTCAAATGTTTTTTCGCGTTTTATATTTTCACGTTTTGTGTTTTCACGCTTAGCTTTTTCAGACTTCGGCTGTCTGTGTTCTTTCTGAGGCTTCTTTGTTTTCTGTACTGTCTGATATTTTCTTTCCACGATATTTTCTCACTGTAAAAAATGCTTTTGCAAGGGCGGATCGGATTTCCTGAAGCTCCATCAATGTTGAGGAATTATCCGCCCGGATTTCCGATTCTGCAACAATCTGATTTCTTGCACCTTCAATCGTAAATTTCTTTTCGTTAACAAGATGATTTATTCGAAGCACAAGCTCTACATCACGGTCAGAATAAAGCCTTCTGCCGGAGATATCTTTTTCGGGCGAAATAGAAGGAATCACTTCTTCCCAATAGCGGAGGATGTGCTGCTTTACGCCTGTAATTTCTTCAACCTGCCCGATTGTGTACACGGCTACAGCTCCCGGTCTTCCCACTTTTTGCGGCTCGCCTTCAATTCAAGCTGAACTGGAATTTTGTCAAAGCCTAAATCTTCGCGGATTCTGTTTTTGAGGAATGTAATGTATGTTAACGGAACAACTTCAGGCCGCGTTGCAAAAATGATAAAGCTTACCGGATTAGCGCTTTTCTGCACCATGTACCTGATTTTAAAATGCATTGTCTTACTTGCCGGCGGCGGATATTTGAAAATCCAGTCCTTGAGCGCGTTATTAAGCGCGGCCGTTTCTACGCGGCGGACAAGCTGCTTATGAAGCTCGATTGCGGTATCCATAAGGGCTTTCATTCCGTCTCCGTGCAATGCAGAAATTTCTACGATTGGCGCCCAGTTCATCTGACCGAACATTATCTTGAGGTTTTCTTCTGCCTTGCGGACGGCCGTGCGTCCTTTTTCCTGCGTATCCCATTTATTCAGGACAAAAATAATTCCGCGGCCTCTTTCGTATGCAAGCGAACAGATTTTTTTATCCTGTTCTGCAAGTCCTTCCTGCGCATCTATCATAAGGAAAACGACATCGCATTCGTCAAGCGTTTTGATTGCGCGGTTTACTGAATAATATTCTACATTCTCATGCACCTTTGCCTTACGTCTGATGCCGGCCGTATCAAGAAGGACAAAATCCTGACCGTTATAGCGGAAATTGCCTTCAACTACATCGCGGGTAGTTCCTGCGTAATCGCTTACAATCGATGCCTTTGTATGAGTCAGCCTGTTTGAGAGGGTAGATTTTCCTGTATTCGGTTTTCCGAGTATCGCAATGCGCACCGGCTTTTCTTCAGGATTCCCTTCAGTAACCTTTGAGAAATCAAGATGTGAAGTGATTTTTTCAGAAAGCTCAGAAATACGGTCACCGTGCTCAGCGGAAATAAAAAGTAATTCCTGAAAGCCGAACTTCATAAAGTTCCATGCATCATCCTCGTTACGGCCGCCCTCTGTTTTGTTTACAGCCGCAATTGTTTTGTTCCAGTAAGGACGCAGCTGGTGAATTATTTCTTCGTCTTCGCCTGTTACCTGCCCTGCCTCCAAAAGCAAAAGAACAAGGTCGGCCTTTTTTATCATCTCAAGCGTTTTTTCTACAACGAGATCGTCCATTACGGCTTCCATTGTGCCGATGTCACGAGTAAGCTTGTAGCCGCCCGTATCCATAAGGTGAACCGGCTTTCCGTTTATGAATGCAGTCGCTTCAATCGGGTCTCGCGTAACACCAGGAGTCGGATCGGTGATTGCAATCCTTCGATGCATAAAGCGGTTGAATAAAGTTGATTTTCCTACATTCGGGCGGCCTGCGATTACAACGAGCGGAAGGTTAAAATATGTTTTATCGCGGCTGTATACATTTTCGCCGCTTGCTTCTGCTTCAAGAAGCTCTTCCTGCATCTCGCGCTCTTCGTCTAAAATCTGTTCCTGCTCAAGCGCAATTTCCTTTTTGCTTTTTGGCTTGGGTTTGGAAAAATCCGGTTTTGCTTTCTTTGCCATAATTATTTTCCGATTATAAATTGTTAAGTGACTTTGCGGAAATTGCCCTAAGCTCGTTTACAGTAATTTTTGAAAGCATTTCCTTTACAGCTGAAATCTGAGAGCCGCTCATACTGAGTGTGCGGATTCCCATTCCGGCAAGAATGCTTGCACTGTCAAGGCGGCTTGCCATTTCGCCGCAAACTGATACAGGAATACCTTCCGCTTCGGCAGCGTCAATTGTATTCTGAATCATGCGCAGAACCGCAAGATGAAATTCATTATAGAGAGGAGTTACGCTTGAATTTTCGCGGTCAACTCCAATTATGTACTGGGTCAGGTCATTTGTTCCGATTGAGAAGAAGTCGCTTACCTTTGCAAGGCAGTCAGCCGTAATTGCCGCAGCCGCCGTTTCCACCATGATTCCGATCGGAACATTCTTGTTGTACGGAATTCCTTCGACAGAAAGCTCCTTCATTACTTCATCAGCAATGCTTCGTGTCTGCAAAACCTGTTCCTTATCAGTAATGAGCGGAAGCATTATTTTTAAGTTGCCGTATGCACTTGCACGATACAAGGCCCTGAGCTGCGTCTTTAAAAGCTGCGGCACATGAAGGCTCAGGCGGATTGCGCGTAATCCCATAAGCGGATTTTTTTCTGCTTCTCCCGGAACATCTACAGCCTTGATGATTTTGTCACCGCCGGCGTCAAGCGTTCTGATTGTAACAGGCCTGTCGCCCATAGTTTCAAGAACCTGCTTGTATGCCCTGAACTGAATATCCTCGGACGCGGCCTTATTGATGTGGATATTGCCTTTAAGCGCCTCGCTCATAAAAAGGAATTCCGTTCTGAAAAGTCCGATTCCGTCTGCGCCTTCTTCCAAGGCAAGCTGGGCCTCTTCAGGGATTCCGATGTTGGCAAGGATTGAAAGGCGCACTCCGTCTTTTGTCTGAGCAGGCTTTTCGCGGAACATGCTGAGGGCTCGCGCATGCTCTTCCTCTTCGGCAATTTTTACGCTGTAATCCTGAATTACATTATCATCAGGGCAAATAATAAATTCTGCATTGCGTGCATCAATAATTACCGTGTCACCGGTATTTACATGATGAGTTACTTTTGGAAGCGAAAAAATTGCCGGGATTCTGTAATTGCGCGCAAGGATTGCCACATGGCTTGAGATACCGCCTTCAGTCAGCGCGAGCCCGGCGATTTTTTTGTGGGAAAGCACAAGCGTATCGCTGGGATTGAGCGCCGTAGCTACGATTACGGAATTCTCGGGAACATCCTCGATATTGAACGGATGGATATTAAGGAGCACGTTCAATACGCGTCCGAAAATGTCGCAGATATCACGGCCGCGCTCTGCAAGATAGTCGTTTCCTGAATTACGGAGGCGGTCAGCATATTCTTCTGCTTTAAAGTTAAGGACAAATTCTACATTTAAAAGTGAAGTTTCAAGGTATTTTTTTAATTCGTCCATAAAGACAGGATCAGTGAGCATAAGTGCATAGGTTTCAAAAATTTCCTGCTGAACCTTATCAATTTCCTTGGACGAATTGATTTTTTCGAGATTTTTCTGTATTTCCTGTGAGACAGAATCGCGCGCCTTTATAAAACGGTTCCATTCTTTCTCGACCGCCTCAGGCTTGATTCCTTTTCTGGGGATTGTCCTCTGTTCCTGCTCAGGAATGACAAAGGCTTTGCCTGTTCCTATACCGCTGGACGCTGAAATACCAAAGAAAACATTCATTCGCAATATTATAGTAAACAATTGCACTGCTGTCAATTTAGTAATATAATAGAAGCATGTATACAAAAGCGATGTTCACGACAGTTCTCGGCTTTGTGGCCCTGATTCTGCTAATCGTCATCACAAAAACTTACTCTAAAAGCGTAAAGAATTTTCCCATTGCCCTCAAAATACGAAATTTAATGATTTCGGGATTAAGTGCTGTCTGTGCAAACATAATGATTGCCCACGCCGGCACAAACAAGAACGCGCTTCTTTCATACGGCTGGTATTTTGCGTCAATCGACTGGATTTCGATTTTCCTTCTTGAGTTCAGCATGGAATACTGCTATGCAGGCAAATGGGCAAAGAACAGATGGTTCATCACAATCTGCCGTACCGTTTCAGCATTCTTCAATCCGATACGAAAGCGCCCCAATCAGAATAAGGTAACAAAATACGGACTTTCGCTCACGTTGTTTTTCATCCTTGCATTAATCGATACAGTTTCGTTCCTGCTGAACATAAAATTCATGCACTCGTTTTCTGTATATAAATTCATCTATCACCCTACAAGTGAATCGCTTTATCAGATAAATGCATTAATCGCGCAGGGGGACCAGATTCCGGGTCTGATTTACAATCTTCACCTGAGCCTCTGCTATGTTATTATTACAGCCTCTCTTCTGATCATCATCTACAAGATGCTTACGACCTCAAGCATTTACAGAATTAAATTCCTGCTTGTCGTAATAATGCTTTTGAGCATTGTTTTTGCGAACGCGATTTACATTCTTACAAACATGCCGCTTGACTATTCAGTTGCTTCGTATGGTCTTGTAGGAATTTACATGTACTTTGGCGCGATGTTTTATGTTCCGCGGATTCTGGAAAAACGGACGATGCATCAGGTCGTCAAGAATATGGATAACGGCCTTATCATTTTTGATGATGAAGGTAAATGCACCGTCGTAAATGATTACTGCAAAAAAATCCTTCACCTTACTGACGCGAATGACCCGACAATCATTCCGATGATAAAACGATGGGCAAACATTTCGGAATTGAAGCAGCTTAATCAAAAGGAACGTTACGAGCAGATTATCCAGCGGCTTTATGAAGGCGAAACTTATTACTTCAAATTATTATTTGATAAAATCATTGATTCAAAAAAGAACTGCATCGGAACATATTTTGTCATCATGGACATCACCGAAGAGCAGACGCGGATCCACGACGAAACGTTCAAGGCAAACCACGATAAGCTTACGGGCATTTACACAAAAGAGCATTTTTACGAGATGGTTACTGAAACGCTCGAAGAAAATTCAACTGACCGCTATCTGATGATTTGTTCTGACATCGGCCGCTTCAAGCTTATTAACGATTTGTACGGAACAAAAGTCGGCGACGGAATTTTACGGCGAATTGCGAGCGAGCTTCAGAACAGGACTATTGCGGGCGAAGTTTACGGAAGAATTGACAACGACCGTTTTGCCCTTTTGATGCCGAAAGACAGATTTAAGGAAGAAACATTTATTACCCTTCCGAATATGATTTTTGCTCCGATGAGCGAGCTTGCCCTTACTCCGGTGTGCTATGTCGGCGTTTACGAAATTGACGATCCTGACATTCACGTTTCGGTTATGTGCGACAGAGCGTTCCTTGCAATGGAATCGATTAAAGGCGACTACAACAAACGCATCGCATGGTACGACAACAAGCTGCGTGACAACATGCTCCGCGAACAGGCTCTGATTAACCAGCTTCCTGATGCACTCGACTCACATCAGATTGTAATGTTCCTGCAGCCTCAGGTTTCAAGCGAAGGCGATATTCTTGGAGGCGAGGCACTTGTCCGCTGGATTCATCCTGAAGAGGGACTTGTTTCGCCGGGTGAATTTATTCCTGCATTTGAAAAGAACGGAATGATTTCGCTTGTAGACCAGCACATCTGGAAGCTTGCATGCATTAAGCTTGCCGAATGGAAAGAAGTTGGCCGCGAGGACCTTCACATTTCCGTAAACATTTCGCCAAAGGATTTTTATTTTGTCGACATCTATTCTGTATTCACGAATCTTGTGCGCCAGTACAATATAAATCCTAAAAACCTAAAGCTTGAAATTACTGAATCTGCCGTTATGATGGACCTTGAAAGACAGCTTGCCCTTCTGGACAGATTGCGCGAGTTTGGCTTTGACGTTGAGATGGACGACTTTGGAAGCGGATATTCTTCACTCAACATGCTTAAAGACATTAACGTTGATGTCCTTAAAATCGATATGGCTTTCCTTCAGAAAACAAAGAATGAAGAAAGAAGTCGCAAGATTGTTAATCATATAATCACGATGTCAAAGGATTTGGGCATAGATATCATTACAGAAGGCGTTGAGACTGCCGAACAGGTTAAGTTCCTGAAAGAAGCGGGCTGCAAGATGTTCCAGGGATATTATTTTGCAAAGCCTATGGAAGTCGATAAATTTGAACGCACTTATATGTGGGAATAATTTCTAAATGAAAAAAATTCTTTTTATATGTCACGGAAATATCTGCCGTTCTCCGATGGCGGAATACGTAATGAAAAAGCTTGTAAAGGATGCAGGCCGCGAAAAAGATTTTTACATTGATTCCGCGGCGACAAGCACGGAAGAAATCGGAAACGGAATTCATCCGGGAAGCCGCCGCAAGATGCAGGAAATGGGTATCCCGTTCGGGAACCATCGCGCGCGCCGTATTACAGCAGGCGACTATGATGATTACGACCTTTTAATCGGAATGGATGCTGAGAACATGTATTACATGAAGTGCATTCTGGGAGAGGACAGCGGCGGCAAGCTGCATCTGCTTTTGGAATACGCGGGAAAAAGCCGCGATATTGCAGATCCGTGGTATACAGGAAACTTTGACGATACTTATAACGACATCATCGAAGGCTGTACTGCACTGCTTGCCGCTCTGTAATTATTTTACATCATGATTGAATCAGATCAGGCGCGCCATGCATCACAAAGCGCTTTTGCTGCCTGATACGGATCGTCAGCACCTGCGACTGCGGACACAACAAAAAATCCGTGAACGCCAGTCTTGCGCAATGAAGCGATATCGTTAAGCTTTACGCCACCGCCTACAACAACCGGTATCTGACTTTCCGCGCCGAGCTGCTTTATCTCATCGAGCGTCTTTATGATTACCTTACCTGATTCCTTATCAAGTCCGCAGTCAGGCTTTGTAGCAGTTTCGTGAACCGGTCCCGCGCCAAAATAATCGATATCCGAAACATCAGAAGTCTTTACAAATTCAAGAAGATTTTTTGTAGGACCGGAAAGCCCGATTATGGAATCTTTTCCAAGATACTTGCGGCAAACCTTTACCGGAATATCACTCTGCCCTACATGAATTCCGTCAACCTTAATTCCCTGTTCACGCGCGGCTAAAACGATATCAAGCCTGTCATCAACCAACAGCGCAACTGAATCTGATTTTCCGAGAGCGGCAATTACCTGTGCACATTCGCGGCAATCCTCAAGCATTTCGCGCGCGCTTGCAATTTTAGAACGAATCTGCACGCAGGTAAAACCTGCTTTAACAGCGCCTTCAACTATTTTAGAAACGGGCCGGCCGTTTGTATTTTCACGACCGACTACAAGATATGCACTTACATCAACCTTCATTTTATACCCCGATATTTTTTGACTTAATGTAAATTATTTAATTCAAATTATTTAATGTAAAACGGATTTTCTGCAACATCATCGGAAGTTGCAAGATAAAGCTCATCAAGGAACTGTACCTGAAAGCTGCCCGGCCCTTTTACCTTTGACTCAGCGCGCTTTCCGGCAAGATTATAAATTTGTGTTGCAGTAAGTGCCGCGATAAACGGATTTGCAACGCCGGCATAAACCGCACAAACGCCGCCAAGCGAGCATCCCGAACCGGTTATTTTTTCCATAAAGTGAGAGCCGCCCTTGCTGTAAACTATAGTCTCGCCGTCTGTCACCAAATCTTCTATTCCGCTTACGGCCACTGCTCCGCCAAGCCCGCCGCGCTTTTCGTTAATAAAACGAGCGAGCGCCTTTGCTGCATTTTCGGCCGCGGCTACTGTATCAACAGAGTCAACGCCTTTAGGACCATTCGAGGAAGCGCTCGATTCGATTCCCCATAATTTTGCGAGCGTAATAATTTCAGAGGCATTTCCGCGTACGATTGACGGCGGGTAATCCTTGAAGCATTCAAACATTTTTGTACGAAGCGAGCCTATTCCGATTGCGACCGGATCGAGCACCCAGTTCTTTTTTAATTCAGCAAGGCGGCGCACTGTCGGGGGAAGAGTCTGTTCGTAAACAGGGAGCATCGTTCCCGCATTGATGTAAACTGCGCTTCCGACTTCCGCAATAAAATCGCCTTCGTCAGGAAGGTATACCATAGCCGCGCTTCCGCCGACTGCAATCTGGGCGTTTGCAACAAAATTGATTGTTACTGTGTTGGTGATTGATGGCGCGAGCGTTCTGTTTGCCCGTACATCTTCGACTGCTTTTTTAACTTGAGCTTTGATTTGTGATTCGGTCATAATTGCTTCCTTATCAGTATAGATAAAAACAGCCCGCCGTAAAAGCGAGCCTCTTTCTTTGACCGAAAATTGCTCCCTTCCACAGTGTTAGCTGTCAGGTTCAGAGGGTTTTGCGTCGTTACGCTATCTCAACTTGTCAGGATTTTGTTCCGTCAAGTTCCCCTGCAATACGGCTATAATAGCGCAACTGATTTTTTTTTACAAGCGGAAGTGTTGAAAGAAATGCGACAGAATTGTTTTCCAGAACCGGTATTTTTCACCCCTAGTTTACCATTTACCTATAAAAGAGTATAATTTGCGAAAATATTTTTTTTGAGGATTTGAAAATGACACTCTTTGAAGATTTAAAATGGCGCGGTCTTGTAAAAGACATTGCAGGCGAAGAAAGCGATTTGCAGAAAACTCTGGACGGACAACCGTTCAGCTTTTATTGGGGAACAGACCCGACGGCAGACAGCCTTCACCTTGGCCATTATTCTTCATTGTGCATGGCAAAACGTCTTGCAAATGCAGGTCATCATCCTGTTCTTCTTTGCGGCGGCGCAACAGGCCGTATCGGAGATCCGCGCCCGACTGCTGAACGCGAAATCATTTCTGAAGAAACAGTAAACAAAAACATCAACGGTATCCGCGGTCAGATTAAGAGACTTGTACCGGAAGCTGAACTCGTTGATAACTACGACTGGCTCAAAGATTATTCACTTCTTAACTTTTTGCGCGACATCGGAAAATACATCAATGTAAATTACATGCTTGATAAAGACATTATCCGCCGCCGCCTTGAAAACGGAATTACATTTGCAGAATTCTCTTACATGCTCATGCAGGGCTACGATTTCCTTCACCTCTATAAAGAGAAAAATTGCATCATGCAGGTAGCAGGAAGTGACCAGTGGGGAAACATCACGACAGGCGTTGACCTTATCAGAAAGGTTCTGGACAAAACAGCATACGCATTTACAATGCCTTTGATTCTTGATGCAACCGGAAAAAAATTCGGTAAGTCTGAAGGCAATGCCCTCTGGCTGGACAAAGAAAAAACTTCGGCATACGAAATCTACCAGTACCTGATTAATACGGACGATACAAAAGTTCTTGAATACCTCAAGGTATTTACATTCCTCTCAAAGGAAGAAATCGAAAAGATTTACGCCGAGCAGCAGGCAGCACCGGAAATACGAATCGCACAGAAAACCCTCGCATGGGAAGTTGTAAAGGACATTCACGGTAAGGACGAAGCTGACAATGCAGTTACTGTAAGCCAGAAGCTTTTTGCAGGCGATTTCAAGGGCTTGAGCGTTAAGGACATTATGTCAGGAATGAAGAGCGTTCCGTCATTTAATTTTGAAAAAGAAGAAGCGCTTATTGATGTTCTTGTAAATAACAAGATTGCTTCCTCAAAGCGTGAAGCGCGCGAGTTCCTTAAGGCAAATGCAATTTCAGTTAACGGCGATGTTATGACTGATGAAAATGCATTGATTACAAAAGCGATGGCAATCGAAGGCCAGATTCTTATTTTCCGCCGCGGAAAGAAAAAATATTTCCTTGGCATCGTAAAATAATGGCTCTGTAAAAGTAACCGCATATGAAAATAAAATCAGTACGCAATAATCTTTCCGGAAAAATTACGGTACCCGGATCCAAGAGCCACACGATACGCGCGCTTATGCTGTCGTGCCTTGCTGATGGAACATCACGCATTTCAAATCCGCTTCCAAGCGCTGACTGCATTTCAGCAGCAAACGCAATTCCGCTTATGGGAGCCAGGATAAATTTTGGTGAAGGGAAAGAAGAAAAAGTCTGGACTGTAAGCGGTGCCGGAAAAAACATTCACCTTCCATCGGATGTCGTAAATGTCGGAGACTCAGGCTCGCTCCTGTATTTTATGTCGCCGATTGCCGCAACCTTTGAAGGCGCAAGCATTTTTACTGGTGACGAAAGCCTCCGCCGCCGTCCCGTCTATCATGTGGCAGATGTATTGAATCAGCTTGGTGCAAATGCATTCTGCGCAGTTCCAGGGACAAAAACATGCCCGTTTGTAGTACAGGGACCGATAACGGCAGACAACACTGTTCACACGGAAGGTTCAATTTCAAGCCAGTATATTTCCGGCCTTATGATGGCTGCAATGCGGCTTAAGGGCACTCTCAAAATCGAGCTTACAAACCCAAAGGAAACGCCGTACCTTACGATGACAAAAATCTGGCTTGAAGAGTTCGGTGCAAAAGTTAAGATTTCTGATGATTTTAAGCATATTGAAGTAACGGCTCCAAATGAAATCAAGGCGAAGGATTTTTCCATCCCGTCTGATTGGGAAGCAGTAGCATTCCCGCTCGTAGCCGCGCTCATTACGGACAGTGAAATCACAATCGAAAACATTGACTGCTCCGGAAGCCAGGGTGATGATAAAATCGTTGAAGTTTTACAGTCTGTTGGCGCAGATATTGAATGGGATAAAAATAAAGCTGAATTAATTGTGCGCGGCGGATCAAAATCGCGACTTGGAAATAAAGGCCGCCTTTCTGCAGAAGCGCTTCCGTCAGGCGAGCTTCATGTAAACCTGTCAGGATTCCCGGATGCAATCTGTGCCGTAAGTGTGGCCGCATGCTTTATCGAAGGAAAAACTTATATCGAAGATATCGCCGTCTGCCGCCGCAAGGAAACAGACCGCATTAAAGTCCTTAAAAAAGAGCTGAAAAAGCTGGGAGCGGTTGTGGAAGAAGGCGATGACTTTATGGTTATTCACGGCCACAGCCCGATATTAAAGGACGGAAGCGCGAATAAGGATTTTGCGTTACACGGCGGGATTATAGAAAGCTACGATGACCATCGTGTCGCGATGTCGCTTGCATGCATGGGGCTTGCAATCCAGGATGCAAACGGCGTTGTAGTTAACGATGCAGAATGCTGCGCAGTTTCGTTCCCGGATTTCTTTAATAAAATGAATCAGGCTTTAAACGCCGGTTTCGCGGAAGTTTGATATCATCTTGCGGAGATTTGCCATCAGGGCGTCTCCGTCAATTTCCTGAAGCTTTGCCGCACAGATAATGTTATCAGGATTGCTGCGGCACTGCTCTTTTACCGCGTGGCCTTTTTCTGTAAGCGAGATAATTACGCTTCTTTCATCTTCTGCTGAACGCTCACGCTTAACAAATCCGTCCTTCTCCATTTTTTTAAGAAGCGGTGTAAGTGTTCCTGAATCCAGAAAGATTCTGTCACCAAGCTCTTTTACGCCGATGTGATCATTTTCCCACAACGCCATCATTACGACATATCCCGTATAGGTTAATCCAAGCGGCGATAAAATCGGCTTATATGCGCGGATAATTTCGCGCGAGCATACATAAAGCGAAAAGCACAACTGATTGTCTAATTTCAAAAGGTCTGGATTATTCTTATCAACTTGCATGTTTTGTATTATAAAACAAATATTATATTTTTTGCAAGTCAATTGTATTCAATTTAGTTTTAATCTGAAAAAAAATAGTGGAAAATTCGGGAAAAGTATGAAAGCTGGAAATCTGGAACAATCTGGAATTTTTTCAGGGTGCCGTTATTTGACACTTTGAACTGCTATACTTATGTTCAGAACACGAGGTGCAGATGATTACAGGATTTCCAAGTCCCGCTCAGGGCTATGAACATAACCAGATAGACTTAAACTCATATGTGATAAAACATCCGGCGGCTACAGTTTTTATGCGCATCGAAAGTTCCCATTATACACGCATGGGAATTTATAACGGTGACCTTATAGTAATTGACCGTGCAAAAAAAATTACGCAGAACTCTCTTGTAGTCTACGAATCAGACGGACATTTTGTTCTTGGAAGGGGCTGCAATATCCGCGGTAAAACAATTATCACGGGAGCTGTTACCCATGTATTACATACGGTGAAAGATTTATGATTTTACATTGTGATTATACCGAAGAAAAAACTATGCCGAATCTTCAGCTTATTTCATTATGTTATAATGATTTTATACTGAATTCTTCGGCATAGTT
>CACYCX010000220.1 GCA_902772975.1 uncultured Spirochaetaceae bacterium | reverse complement strand
TCCAGATTTCGTATATCGTAATTTTTCTTTTAATGCTTTTTCCCGCAATTTCTTCGATAATGATTACGGCAGTTTTTACAAGGCGATACGACAACATCATTACGAATGTAAGCCGAGCAAACGAACTTGATAAAATCGTAAAGATTGACATCAGCAATGAAGTCTGGGATATCGTAGCCGGAAACACATTATTCAAGGACGGAAACCAATACAAGATTCTTGCAAAAATAAAAAGCGAGCTTCTGGGCATGATGAAAAATTCAGAGAAGGAAGAAAACGAGCGTCTTCTGATTGTTTCGCTTCGTGCGGTCATTACGCTTGAGCGCTACATCGATGAGCTCGGCCGCCAGATAGGACGCAACGAATCTGTTTCCAAGAACGAGGAAATGCTTGAGGAAATCCGCGGAGTTGCCGCCCTCATTCACGATATTCTTCAGGATTATATCGTTTCAGAAATCGAAAGCGCCTCACAGACAAACTCAAAAATTCAGCATGCGGTCGTAGTTCTTTCGATCATTCAATTTATTATCACGACGCTTGCGATTGCATTCACGCTTTACGCAATCAAGCGGCTTTCAGTTTCTGTAAGCGGGGCAATAAATACGCTCCAGACGCTTTCTACAAAAATTGCATCAGGTGATTTTTCAGCCCGAATTGAAACTCAGCCTGAAGCCACGGAATTCATTCCGCTTGCCGAAAACCTCAACACGATGGCAGGAAAGCTCGAGCACCTGATTAACGAAAACACAAAGGAACAGCAGAATCTGCGCAAGGCACAAATGCAGACGCTTCAGGCGCAAATCACGCCGCACTTCCTTTACAACACATTCGACAGCATTATCTGGTTAGCCGAGGCAGGGAACAACGAGCAGGTAATCGAAATAACCCGCGCTTTCTCCGAATTCTTCCGCATAAGCTTGAGCAAAGGCCACGAATGGATTACAGTATCCCAGGAAATCAACCACATCAAATATTATCTTACAATCCAGAAAATCCGTTACAGGAATATTCTCGATTACGAAATCAATGCCGACCAGAGCACCTTAAATCAGATGACGTTAAAGCTTATGCTCCAGCCGCTCGTCGAAAACGCTATCTACCATGGAATCAAAAACAAACGCGGAAAAGGAAATCTTTATGTAAGCATTAAAGAAGAAATCATCGAAGGAAAAAAGATGATTCACTTTTGCGTTGAAGATAACGGAATCGGCTTTACACCGGAGAGACTTCAGCAGGTACAGGAAGAACTTTCCGAAAACAAGAGCATCGAAACGAACAAGGTTGTTTACGGACTTTACAATGTAAACCAGCGCCTCAAGCTTTATTACGGTCCGCAGGCAAAATTCTGGATAGAGAGCGAATATAAAAAAGGAACTAAAATTCATTTTGCAACTCCTTTTGGTTTTAAAAATCAAGAGCAGACGGAGGAAGAATAATGTACAGCGTTTTTATTGTCGACGATGAAGTTATCGTGCGGGAGGGCTTACGAAATAAAATTGACTGGAACAATTCTCAGTTTACTCTTGCAGGAGAAGCAGGCGACGGAGAAATTGCGCTTTCCATGATTCAGGAAATAAAGCCTGACATTCTGATTACAGACATCCGCATGCCGTTCATGGACGGACTAGAACTTTCCACGATGGTAAAAAAAATGCAGCCGTGGATTAAGATAATAATTCTTTCCGGTCACGATGAATTTGAATATGCAAAAAAAGCAATTTCGATTGGCGTTGAAGATTATATTTTAAAACCGTTTACTTCCGACGAAATACTTAACGCCCTCAACAAAATTGCAGCAAGCCTTGATGAGGAAAAAAAGCATTTTTCTGACATAAACAAGATGAAGGATGAGCTTGAATCAAACAGCCTTCTTGTAAAGAAAACATTTTTGACTGATGTCGTTATGGGAGCCATTTCCTCGGCGGAAGCTTTGGAGAAGGCGTCACAGCTTGGAATAAACCTGATTGCAAGATTCTACTGCATTACGATAAGTGAACTCAGGAGCAACAAGGACAGCACGACTGATTTACTTGAAGCAAAATCACGCCTGATTTCTTTTGCAGAAAAAAAAGACGACCTGATTAATTTTTTTATCGCGCCTGATAAATTCGTGTGCATTAAAAAAAGTGCATCACAGGAACAGTTTGAAGACGATGTTTACAATCTTGCCGACAGCATTCAGCACGAAATCATCAAGACAACAGACTGCAGCGTAATTACGGCAATAGGCTCTATCGTAGACAGGACGGCGCTCATTTCAAAATCATACGAGGAAGCTGACAAAATCCTTAAGCTGTGCAGACTTGGCGGACGCAACAGAATTGTAGGCACGAACGACATTAAAAAAATCGCTGACGGAAAAGCCGAGTTCATCGAACAGGACCCGATTATCGAGCGCCTTAAATTTGCTTCGGCAAGCGAAATTGACAGCATCATAGAAAGCTACCAGGAAATGATCGGTAAAAACCCGGAGCACTTTTCTGTCATAGCCTCGTACCTTATGCTCGATATTATTTACGGCGTTTCAAAGCTGTTCGAGGAACTCGGCGGCAATATTAAGGAAATCATGCCTGAAATCCTGACACGCAAATTCATTGATGAAACGAGCGCCAACGAAGAAATCTTTTTTTCAAACCTCAGAAACATTCTGCAGCAGGTGTTTGAATTCAGGAATTCAAGAATGCAGGGGCGCTACGGCGATGTTATTCTCCGTGCAAAAAAATTTATCGAGGAAAATTATTCTGATCCGGACATTTGCCTTCATTCTGTTGCGGAAGAAGTTGCGTTCAGCCCGAATCATTTTTCTACGATTTTCTCGCAGGAATGCGGAAAGACTTTTATTGAATACCTTACGACAGTCCGCATTGAGGCAGCAAAAAAACTTCTGCGGACAAGCCAGATGAAAAGCGCCGACATTGCATACGAGGTAGGTTTTTCAGATCCGCACTATTTCAGCTTTATTTTCAAGAAACAGACCGGAACTACTCCGCGTGAATATCGCGGCGGAACAGAATAATTTTTTAATTCATTATTAAGCGGCTTATTCGAGTCAAAAAAAAGAGGCGCCATATTGCAGGCACCTCAATTAAATTAGATCTTAATTTTAAGAAACGCTTATCACACCTTGAACTGGTCAACCTGTGTTCCAATCTGAATAATCGAATCCTTAACCTTTCCTGAAATTGTATTCAGTGAAGCGCCGGTTTCGTTAATCTTGCGTGCACCGATAGCCATTTCTTCCATGCTCTGAGTCATTACAGTCGTAGCATTCTGGAGGTGGCGAACCTCTTCAAGAATCATCTTGTTTCCTTCTTCCATTTCCGTTGATGCATTTCTAACTTCAACCGTACTGTCGTTCATGCTGTGAAGTGCTTCGATAATCTGCTTTGAACCTTCGTTCTGTTCTTCCATTGCAGCCTTAATCTGCATTACAAGCGCATCAGTCTCTTCAAGCTTCTGTGAAACTGAATCAAAAGCGGTACTTGCCTCTGTAGAAGCAACAACAACATCGCTGATTGAACTCTTGATATTGCTGAGCTGATCACCGATTGTCTTTGACTGAGTTGTAGAAGTTTCAGAAAGCTTACGGATTTCATCAGCAACAACCGCAAAGCCCTTTCCTGCTTCGCCGGCGTGTGCAGCTTCGATTGCGGCGTTCATGGCAAGAAGGTTTGTCTGACTTGCGATTGCGGCAATTGCAATATTTGCTTCCTGAAGCATCTGCGACTGGTTTTCAATTTCCTGGACGCGTTCATTAACGATTTTCTGCTTGCTAAATCCTTCCTGAGAATTCGTACGAAGCTCACCGAATGAAGTTGCCATTTTATCCATTGAAGCGTTTACTGAAGAAATATTTCCGATCATCTCTTCAACCGCCGCACTAGCCTGAGTTACGCCGCTTGACTGGCTTTCAATCATGCGCTCAAGTGACTCGATGTTTGAAGCAATCTCGTTTACGGCTCCGGCAGTCTGATCTACGCTGCCCCTCTGATTTTCAATCTGCTTGTGCATGCTTTCGATATTGGCGATGATTTCTGTAATTGAGCTCGCTGTATCCTGAGAGGCACAAGTCATGTCATCACCGGCAACAATCAAATCATCCTTTGAATTCTTTACGTCGCCGATAATTGTCTGTAACTTTTCGCTAAACTTATTAAAGCCCTTAACTACATCACCGATTTCGTCATTTGCAGTAGCTTTGAGGCGGCGTGTCAAATCAGCATCTCCTGAAGCGATTCCGTTGATTGCCTCACTTACATTTTTAAGCGGCTTGATTGAAAGCTTAACGACAAACATACCGACAGCAAAAGCTACCACAAGTGAAATTGCTGCGATCAAAATCATCGCGCGCAAAAGAAGCGTGATTCCGCTATAGAAATCATTATAGGGAGCACGGCATACAACTGTCCATTCAGAACCTTCAATCGGCTCATAAGAAACTGCAAATTTTTCCTTTGCAATCTCATCATAATAAACTTCCGCACCAGCTTCACCTGCAAGAATCCTCTTAATGACAGGCTTGAATCCCTGGGAAGCATTGTCTGATACGTCAACTTCATCCTGAACAAATGTTGAATCTTCGTGAGCTACATATTTTCCGGTTTTTCGGCTGACTATGAACGGATGTGATTTTTTTCCAACCGTGATATTAGATACAGTAGTACACAAGGCTGTTGCATCAACTACGGCAGAAATTTCACCAATCTGACGCCCAGACCTGTCAAAGAAAGGAACAGCATAGAAAGTACACAGGTGACCGTTACTCTGAGACCAGTTAGGATCCATGAGCGCATTCTTACCTTTCATTGAAACCTGAATGTATTCGCGATTACTCATGTCACTGTGCCTTCCGGCAGAACCATAGCCAACACCATTGGTATCCCAGCATCCAAGACCAAAATATTTGCTGTTTCCTTCTCCGATTGCATGGGCAATTTCCCATTTATCATGAAGCTCAACATCAGGATCTTGAAAGGCAGGAATTTTTGCAATGGTCTCAAGCATTTTAAACTCACGACCATTAATTGCCTGGATTTGTGCTGAAACAGTCTCAGCAATAGACTCATTGCCGATTTCAACGGCTTTTGTAAGTTCTTCTTTAGATTTGAAATAACTAAAGGTTGCAATGGCGGAAGCAGTGAGGAAAATCAGGCACAGCATTGCAAGTGAAATCTTGGTCTTTATTCCCATAAAGTTCTCCTTAAAACCAGTATTTGGGTATTTTGTAATAGTCTTTCCATTATATCATGAGCACAAAAAAATACCAAATAAATATTTAAAATAGCGAGGCAGTATATCTATTTATTTGACTTGTATTTTTTACAGGGACTTTTATGACTCGAATGTCTTGAACCCGCCCTTTACGATATGCGCGTCCATCTGTCCGTCCTCGTAAATCTCGCCGTCAAGTTCAACCGAGCTTGATGTAAGGCAGGTAATTTTTGCGCTTTCGCATGTGATGTGCTCAACCCAACTTTTGTTCATGTGGTTACCGCTAACAAAAACAGGCATTACCATCAGGGTAGGGACGCGCGGCTGCTTTACGATAATCAGGTTCATTTTGCCGTCATCATTTTTTGCAGGCGGGCATAGCTTTATACCGCCGCCGAACTGATTTCCGTTACAGACCGCTGCCATGATGCAGGAATAAGTTTTTTCCGTACCATTGACTTCGATTTTAACTTCGTAGGGCTTGTAATTCAGAAGGCACCGTACAAGCGATGCGTTGTATGAAAGCTTTGTCTTGAATTTTTCTGTAAGGCGCAGGACTTCAATATCAAGCCCCGTGCCGGCAACATTAAGGCAGCGGCGTTTTCCAATCTGAATGTAATCCCGGTCGATTATCCGGTTTTGAACTACCGCTTCAATTGCCTTTATCGGATCAAAAGTAAGGCCAGCGCCAGAGGCATAATCATTTCCGCGCCCGGCCGGAATTAACGCCATGCGGCATTTTGAAAAATCCATTCCGTTGAGCACTTCATGAAAGGTACCGTCTCCGCCAATCACAGCGATTTTCTCGGCGCCGCCTTTACACAAAGATTCGGCAATCGTAATCCCTTCGCCAGGGCGCGAAAGCACGAGCACAGTATATGCCTCGTTTTTGCTTTTAAGATATTCTTCAACTTTCTCAAGGCACTTTTTTCCGGCGCCCATTCCGCTTACGGGATTTACGATTATGTTAATCATTTGTTACTGTCTTTGCCCGTTCAAGCGCAAGATTAATATTTGCGCAGATGTTTTCTCTTCCTATTTTATCAGCCATTCCTGTTTTTTCAAGAAGAAGATACGGCTGCGTATGAATTCCAGAAAGAATTATCGTAACGCCCTTTCTGTCGCAGGCAGCCTTCGCCTGTTCAAGAGCACGGATTCCACCGGCATCAAGATAAATCATATTGCGCATTCTGAGTACAAGCGCTTTGTATTTGATTCCGGCCTTCTCAACTGCAACTTCAAACTTGCGCACAGTTCCAAAGAAAAGCGGACCGTCGATTTCGTAAACCATTGTGTCCTGAGGAATATCAAGCTTTTCTTCCAGACCGTCAGAGGCAGCACCGATTCCGCCTGTTAAAGATTCGCGCTTGTTCTGAACTTCAGAAAGGTCAATCATTTTTTTGATAAAGAAGAACGCCGCAAATCCAAGTCCAACTTCAATTGCGACAGTCAGGTCAATGAATACCGTAATCAGGAATGTTACCGCAAGAACGCAGATGTCAGATTTCTGTCCGCGGACAAGCGCCCTGATTGCAGGAATGCCGGCCATGTTCCATGCCACGCTGATGAGGACCGCAGCCAGAGCCGCCATCGGAATGTAAACGGCATACCGGCCGAGCACCAAAAGAATAAGGAGAAGCGTAAGTGCATGAACGATACCGGCAACAGGCGTACGGCCGCCGTTCTTGATGTTTGTTGCAGTTCGTGCAATTGCACCGGTAGCAGGGATTCCGCCAAAAAGCGGGCTTACGATATTTGCGATTCCCTGTCCGATAAGCTCATTGTCTGAATCATGCTTTGCACCCGTCATACCGTCTGCAACGACCGCGCTGAGGAGTGATTCGATGGCGGCCAATACTGCAATCGATACGGCAGTCGGGAAAAGAGTCCTGATTGTGGAAAGCCTTAAATCCGGGAGCTTAGGTGCAGGAAGCGAGGACGGAATTGAACCATAGCGGCTTCCGATTGTGTCTGTTGTAAGCCCTGCGAATTTTGAAAGCAGTACTGAAGCGATTGTTGCAAGGATGATTACGATAAGCGAGCCGGGGATTTTTTTATTAATCTTTGGCCACACAAAAATGATTACAAGTGATACAGACGCAAGGATAAGCGAATACAAATTTATATGCGTTGCGTTAAGCGCATATGTCTGAATTTTTCCGACAAAGTCGCCCGGCATTTTATCAAAGCCTTCCGGAAACTGCGTAATTGCAAGACCAAAAAAGTCACCGATCTGACCTGTAAAAATCGTAACTGCAATTCCGGCCGTAAAACCTGTAACGATTGTATATGGAATAAATTTTACAAGTCCGCCCATCTTGAACGCGCCGAGCAGAATCAAAAGGATTCCTGCCATTACAGTTGCAGTCGCAAGTCCGGAAAGTCCGAAATGAGCGACAACGCCATAAACGATTACGGCAAACGCACCTGTCGGGCCGCCAATCTGAACTGTACTTCCGCCGAATGCAGAAATACAAAAGCCTGCGACAATCGCAGTAAAAAGTCCTGCTTCCGGAGAAACACCGCTTGCAATCGCAAAAGCAATCGCCAGTGGAAGCGCAACGATTCCGACAATAATTCCTGCCGACAAATCACTGAAAAAAGTTTTTGCTGAATAATTCTTGAGGCTATTTAAAAGCTCTGGTTTGTACATATAACCCTCGATATAGATATATGAAATAGACAGAAATTATATCAAATTTCAGAATAAAATTCCATTACACGCATAATGAGCAACCGCGTAACTTCAAGATAAATGAAATGTTGCCAATTCGCTTTTCACGGCTTATACTTTAAGAATGAACAAAATATTTATTTCAACATTCACAGCATTTTTTGCAATCACGCTTTCGCTTACTTCATGCGGAAAGCAAAAAGACTTACGCCCCGATTATGTTAAGGAAAACATGAAACTTGTCTGGGCGGATGAATTTGACGGAACTGATTCTGAGCCGAATTCTGACAACTGGACTTACAACACAGGCTCCCACGGATGGGGAAACAGCGAAGTTCAGAATTATACAAAATCACGCGAGAATTCTTTTGTAAGCGGCGGAACATTAAAAATCGTTGCGTGCAAAAATGAAAAAAACAAATGGACGAGTGCGCGTCTTATTTCAAGCTTCAAGCAGAGCTTCACTTACGGCTACATTGAATTCAGGGCAAAGCTTCCGGTAGAAAAAGGCTCGTGGCCGGCACTTTGGCTTTTACCTCAATCAAACGAATACGGAAACTGGCCGAGAAGCGGTGAAATCGACGTCGTTGAATATGCCACAAACACGTGGGGCAAAAAAGCATACGGAACAGTTCACTGCCGCGCAGGTTATGGCGGAAAGGCTGCGAACAGCGATTACATTGAAATCAAAAACGCCGCCGCCTGGCATACTTACGCAATTCTCTGGACCGAAGATTCGATTCAGTGGTATTTTGACGGAAAGCTTTTAACTGAATACAAAAATCCGCGCGAACAGGAAAACGGCTGGATGTCGTGGCCGTTCAACAAATCGTTCTATATTCTGATGAATGTTGCAATGGGCGGAACTTTAGGCGGCGACATTCCGAAAGATTTACAGAAATGTCAGATGGAAATTGATTACGTTAGGGTTTACCAATAATTGAATTTGCAAATCTCTATTGCGGAAGGCGGCATCCAGAAAGCCATCTGAACAGCGAGGTGCCGTTTTCTGACACTCTGTCATTGAGGACATAAATCCACGAAAAGTGTCCGTCGTATTCAAACGCACCGCCATCGGCACCCTTGTACTGATTGCTCAAATCAATCACCTTCTCGAATGTAGTAAGGTGCGCATCAGGCTCACTCCCGGCATCAGGCGGCATTGTACCATCTGCCGCCGCTTTAATCCGCGCAAAAGTTTTAAGCGTGTGCGTCTCAGGATTTACAGTCTGATCTGCAAGCGAAAGAACAAACCAAACCGGAGTGCGCCGCAATACTTCGATATTCGAATCCGTAATCCTCGAATCAGGATATGCCGCACAAACCGGGAACGCGGCGGCAAAATAATCCGGGTAATTAAAAATCATGTTAAGCGTCATATAGCCGCCAGCCGAACAGCCGCCAATATAAATCCTGCTCGTATCAATGCGCGGATTTTTCGTTATAAAAGCATCAATGAGTTCTTTAACATCAACAGTATAATACGAGTCTGCCGGATGCTCGTCTTCCTTAACCTGATTTTTTCCGCCCGTACGCTTTTCATCGATTGCATTTGCAACTGCCACTGAAAGCTTGTCCATTTTTGAAAACACATCGACAGGCGCCCAGACTTTATTTCCCATTGCATCAAGCTCTACTGTCTCAAGCCAGCTTGTCGGAGAAAGAGGAACAAGAACAGCCGCTCCGTTTTCAAAATAAGACTGGATTTTTTCCTCGGCAAGATTTACGGCACGCTGCCCGAACAACGGAACATACGGATTTTTTCCACCCTCACCTACAGCATGAAACCAGATTATAAGCGGAATTTTTTCTGAATCAGAAATGACTTCTATATTGGAATCGCGAAACGCTTCTGGATTTCCCGGAAGATAATACGCGTATTGAAGCGTCATCCGGCTTGATGTATATTCATCAATTTTAAATTTTGATGCAGAATGATTTACAATGCCGGCGCATTTTTTTGAGGAAAAACCGATTTCGTCATTTTCGATTTCGATTTTAATAATTTCCTTGCTGCCAAAAAACATTGTGCCTGCAAAAGGATTGCAATTTTCATCTGGTCCGCAATACAGCTCGATTGCAACAAACTCAGCGCCATCAGCGGCCGCGCTAAGCGGAAGGCGTAATCCATTGGGGTCGCACAGATAAGCATCCTGTACCGTTCGTGTGCCTCGACCCCATTCGATTTCGAAATCTTTTACCGCAATCTGTTTTTCAAAAACAGGCTTCTTTGTATGAAGCACAATCTTATTCACACCGCCGCCAAAATCGTAGCTTTCAAGGTAAAGCACAAACTGTTTTACAGGCGGCACACATTCTTCATGCAGTTCAAGCGCGGCCGCGGGATAGTGAACTGCATTCACGATAAGGAAAAAGATAATTGCAGGTAAAAAAATTTTCTTCATCAGACCTCAACTATTCCTTCGTAACACAGGCGCGTTTCACCTGTAAGCAAAACCGTCTCGCCTGTATATTTTACATGAAGCGTACCGCCACGCACTCTGACAGTAACATCTTCCCCGAGCGGACAGAAGCCCTTAACGACAGCTGCAACAGTTGCGGCGCAGGAACCTGTACCGCATGCAAGCGTTTCTCCGTTTCCCCTCTCCCATGTACGCATCTTAAGCTCATTCTTTCCTACCACGCGGACAAACTCTGTGTTAATTCGCTCGGGGAAAGCTTTGTGATGCTCGAACTCAGGACCGATTTGGGAAAGCGGCTCCTTATCGACAAAGTGGCTGAATACAACGCAGTGCGGATTTCCGACTCCGATGCAGTTTACTTCGTATTCTTTTCCGCACACTTCAATCTTGCGCGTCATTGTCTTTTCGTCAAATGTCGGGCTTCCCATATCAACGGTAACGCTCGAAACTTTTCCGTTCTGCTTGTAAAGAATCAGGTTCTTTATTCCGGCGCCTGTTTCAATCGTGATTTTTTCGGTAGCATCACTTTTGCGTCCGTGGCGTTCTGTTATTCCATCGATGTCGTTATCGTAAAGATATTTTCCTACGCAGCGAATCGCGTTACCTGCCATTCTTCCTTCACTTCCGTCCTGATTGAAAAAGCGCATCTTTGCATCAGCAACCGAACTCTTTTCAATTACGACAAGGCTGTCTGCGCCGATGCCGCCGTTTATTCTGTCACACAATCTTACCGCAAGTCCGGCCGGATTGTTAACCTCCTGACTTGTTGCGTCGATTACGATAAAGTCATTTCCGGTTGAATCCATCTTTGCGAATTTTAATTTCTGCTTTGTAGTGCGCAGGCGGTTTATGTCAACAAGTTCGACATTTTCCGCGTTGTATTTACTCTTCAAGCAGTTTGCGATTGCGTTTGCAGTATCGATTGCAGTAAGGCAAGGAATATCGCGTTCAACTGCATGGCGTCTCATTCGTACGCTGTCTGCCGCCGGGTCGCGTCCCTTTGCACTTGTTGAAATCACATAATCAACTTTTCCGCTGTCAAGAAGCGTAAGGAGATTGTCGTCTTTGTTTTCGTGAATCTTGTTAACGACTTCAACATCCATTCCAAAATCACGGAGCGTCTCGGCATTTCCTTCAGTAGCATAAAGCTTAAAGCCCATGTCATAGAATTTTCGTGCAAGTGAAGGAAGCTCGTACCTGTCTGTCTTTCTCACACTGAAAAGCACGCCGCCGCTTCGCTTCATCTTGTAGCCAGCCGCAATAAGTCCCTTGAAAATTGCCTCTTCGCGTGTCGCAGAAATTCCAAGAACCTCACCCGTACTCTTCATTTCAGGTCCAAGGTGAGTATCAACGTCCATCAGTTTTTCAAAGCTGAATACAGGAACCTTTACTGCAAAATACGGAGGCGTTCTGTACAAGCCTGTTCCATAGCTCATGTCGCTTAACTTTTCGCCAAGCATTGCGCGCACTGCAAGCTCTACCATAGGAACGCCGCTCACTTTTGAAATATACGGAACTGTTCGGCTTGAGCGCGGATTTACTTCGATAATGTACAAATCATTGTTGTAAATAAGATACTGAATGTTTACAAGGCCTTTTGTTCCAAGCGCAAGTGCAAGCTCGCGGCTCTGCGAAATAATTTTTTCCCTCATAATGTCGTTCAGGTTCCATGAAGGATAAACCGCAATACTGTCGCCTGAGTGGATACCGGTGCGCTCAATGTGCTCCATGATTCCAGGAATCAAAACATTTTCGCCGTCACAGATTCCGTCAACCTCAAGCTCGATTCCCATCATGTACTGGTCGATGAGAACAGGATTTTCGATTCCCTGAGCAAGAATGATTTTCATATACTCGTGAACATCATCATCGTTGAACGCAACAATCATGTTCTGTCCGCCAAGAACATAGCTTGGTCTTAGCAATACCGGATAGCCGAGCTTCTTTGTTGCTTCAAGTGCCTCAGCCTCAGACTTAACCGTAAGTCCTTTCGGTCTGTTGATGTGAAGCTTTTCGCACAATTCTTCAAAGCGCTCCCTGTCTTCAGCAAGGTCAATTGCATCTGCGCTTGTTCCAAGAATTCTAATTCCCTGCTCATCAAGGAATTTTGCAAGCTTGATTGCAGTACCGCCGCCGAACGCAACTACAACGCCAATCGGATTTTCAGTTTTGATTACGCCCATTACGTCTTCCGGGGTAAGCGGCTCAAAATAAAGCCTGTCGCTTGTATCAAAGTCAGTCGAAACTGTTTCCGGGTTATTGTTTATCGTAACGACATCATAGCCGAGTTTTTTCAAAGCCCATACGCACTGAACGCTTGCATAATCGAATTCGATTCCCTGACCGATTCTGATAGGACCTGAACCTAAAACGATAATCGTTCCTTTATGAGTGCGGCCGTTCTTTTTCTGTTCATCGATAAATTCCCTGGCTTCGTTTTCTTCATCGAATGTTCCATAGAAGTACGGAGTTTCTGCATTGAACTCGCCGGCGCAAGTGTCTACCATTTTGTATGACGGATGGATTTCGCAAGGAATTTTTGCTCCGGTAAATTCGCGGATAACCTTGTCCGGATAGCCGAGGCGCTTTGCCTTAAGATATGTTTCTTTTGTAAGGGAAGCGATATTATTGCCGCCTGCGCTTGAACTGTCGCCGGCTTTTTCTGCGCATCCAATTTCCGCGCCTTCATGAATCATTTCAAATTCGTCTTCCATTTCAACAAGGTTCATAAGCTTATTCAGGAACCATTCGTCTATCATCGTAACGGAATGAACCTGATCGACAGTCATTAAGCCGCGCTTGAACGCCTGGAAGATAGCGAACAGCCTCTGGTCAGTACACTGCCCAACCCGCTCAACGATTTTCTCATCGTTCTCTTCTGCAAACGCCTTGAGGTTCAGTGACGACAATCCGATTTCCGCGCCGCGCACTGCCTTCATCAAAGCTTCTTCAAAGCACTGGCCGATTGCCATTACTTCGCCGGTTGCTTTCATCTGAGTTCCAAGCTTTCTTGCAGCATAAACAAATTTGTCGAACGGGAACTTAGGGAATTTTACTACGACATAATCAAGCACCGGCTCAAAACAGGCGGCCGTCTTTTTTGTAACGAAGTTAGGGATTTCATCAAGGTTGTAGCCAACCGCGATAAGGGAAGCAACCTTTGCAATCGGGTAGCCGGTCGCCTTTGAAGCGAGCGCGGAAGACCGTGAAACACGCGGGTTTACTTCGATTACGGCATATTCAAATGTTTCCGGGTTGAGCGCAAACTGGCAGTTACAGCCGCCTTCTATTTTCAATGCGGAAATGATGTTGAGCGCGGCGCTTCGGAGCATCTGGTATTCCTTGTCGGAAAGCGTTACGGCCGGCGCGATTACGATTGAGTCTCCTGTATGGACACCAACCGGATCAAAGTTTTCCATTGAACAGATTGTTATGACGTTACCACTGTGGTCGCGCATAACCTCGAACTCAATTTCCTTCCAGCCAGAAATGCATTTTTCTACAAGAATCTGGTGAATCGGAGAACGGTGAAGTCCGTTATGCGCTATTTCGTCCAGGTCAGCTTCGTTGTAACAGATTCCGCCGCCTGTTCCGCCGAGGGTAAAAGCCGGCCGGATAATTGCAGGAAAACCGATTTCGTTTTTCACAAAGTCGACCGCATCCTCGTATGTCGTAACGACCTTTGAAGGAATGCAAGGCTCTCCGATTGAAAGCATCGTATCCTTGAACATCTGGCGGTCTTCCGCTTTGTCGATTGTATCAGGACGCGCTCCCAAAAGCTGAACGCCGTGACTTTCGAGGAAGCCTGATTTTGCAAGCTCCATGGAAAGCGTAAGTCCTGTCTGACCGCCTAAAGTTGAAAGAAGCGAATCAGGCTTTTCCTTTTCGATAATACGCTGGATTGTTTCCGGGATAAGAGGCTCGATGTAAATTGCGTCGGCCATCGTGTGGTCAGTCATCAATGTTGCCGGATTTGAGTTTACAAGAACAACCTCAAGTCCCTGCTCCTTTAAGGCCTTGCAAGCCTGAGTTCCCGCATAGTCAAATTCAGCGGCCTGACCGATAACTATCGGGCCTGATCCAATTACCATTACTTTGTGAATATCTTTATTAAGCGGCATAGCATCTCCTGAATATCTTCTGAAGCCTAAAAAAAAATGGGAACAACGCAAAAAAAGCATTGTCCCCATTGACAAATCAATTTAAAAATAAAACCCGCGGGAAAATACACATTACAATTTCTGTTTTATACCCGGCGTTTTTCATATTAGAAAGAATATAACATATAGAAGATTTTTTGTAAATAATTTTACGATTACAGAAAATAAGGCTATACTGTTTATGATAAGCATTTTGCAATAACAATTTTTTAATTTCGGAGTAAAAATTATGGCAGGAACAAAAGACACTAAGGCAAAAGGCAAGCTTACTGACAAGGCAGACAACGGTGTTCTGCCTCAGGAAGAAATAGACAGGCTTTTATCGTCGATTTCAAGCGCTAATTACAATGATTGTGATGACAGTAACGATTCAGACGGAGAAATTTCACAGGAAGAAATTGACGCTTTATTGTCAGGAAAAGCTCCGGCAAAACCAAAAGCAAAGGCAGAAGCAAAACCGGCAAAAACCAATCAGCCCAACCGCAAAATAAAAGCGTATGACTTTAAACGTCCTGATGCCTTTACAAAAAGACAGTTAAGGGTAATCGAAGTAATGTTTGAAACTGTCTGCAGAAAAATGACGACACGCTTTTCAAGCCAGCTCAGAACATTATGCCACTTTCATGTTGCAAGCGTTGACCAGCTTACTTACGAAGAATTCATTCGTTCAATTCCGACCCCCACAATTCTTGCAATACAAACCTGGGGCAAAAAAGAAAAGACAGCAATTGAAATAGACCCTGACATTGCAAAGCAGATGCTTTACACAAATGTAACGACAATGCTGTTTGAAGAATACAAAAAAATCGAAGGCAGCTATACTGAAAAAAAGGAAAAGTCAGCTTCACAGAAAACTTATGAATCTTTTAGACAGCGTCTTCTTACAAACTACGGAATTGAATTAACCCCTCAAGAATTAAGCACTTTAAAGGCAACGGCAATAAAGCGGATAGTAAAATATATGCGCAAGGCATTTGTAGAAACAAACAAACGGTTAGAAAATCTGTATGTACTTCCAGCAGCACTTCCGGCTTCAGGTACTGGCGAGATAAAGCTTCCCAAAGCCAAAACAACTAAAATGGAGACAAATCCACAGTTTGCGCAGATTGTTCCGCCACCCGAAATGACAATACTCATCACTATCGAGGCAAAAATCGGAGATGAATGCGGCATGATTAATGTTGCCATGCCAAAGCCATTCATAAACAACATACTCATAAAGCAAGGAGTCCTTATGCCGGCAGTCGATACAATTCATTCAGAACAACATGTACAGTCACTCAAGCAAAGCCATGTAAATTCAGCAGTTTCACTTGGAATGTTCAATGTTCCAGACGGCAAAAAGCTTAGCGAAGGCATGATTTTCGAGCTTGATAAGCTTTCAGGTGAAACAGTAGATTTGTTTGATATAAAATCAGGCAGGATTTTTGCAAAGGCAGAAGTCGTTGTAATTGACGAAAACTTCGCCGTGCGCATCACGGAAGTGCTTGACCCGGTGCCCGATGCCAAGACAAAGCTGAAAGCAAAAACTGCGGCAAAGCCTAAAACACCGGCAAAATCCAGACAGGCCGCTTCAAAAAAGAAATAACAGCTGGAAATAAAAGTTAGAAGTTCCCTAAACTTCTGAATTGTGATACGCTCTTTCTAAAATCAATTCTCAATTCAGGAGTATTTAAAATGAGTGAAATTCCAGAAAGGCTTGATGTTGGCCAGGAAATAGAAACAGAAATCGTTGCAGTTACAGGCGACACAATATTCATCAACTTAAATCAGAAAAGCGAAGGCGTAATCGATAAGGCTGAACTTGCCGATGCAGACGGAAACGTAAGCGTTAAGGAAGGCGACACAATCAAGGCTTACTTTATGGGCTTTATCAACGGCGAAATGAAATTCACCACAAAGGTAAGCGGCCCTAAAGCAAGCAAGGCTCTTATCGAAAGTGCCTGGAAATCAGGAATCCCGGTAGAAGGCTCCGTAGAAAAAGAAATCAAGGGCGGATACGAAATTAAAATCGGTGAAGCACGCGCATTCTGCCCGTTCAGCCTGATGGGCGGCCGCAAAAAAGACGAGGCAGAAAGCTTTGTAGGACGCCACCTTACCTTCAAGATTACTGAATACAAAAATGACGGCAAGGACATAATCGTATCAAACCGCGCAATCCTCGAAGAAGAACGCAGCGCCAGAATTTCTTCCGCCGCAAAATCAATCACAATAGGCGCGACTGTTCAGGGCAAGGTTACCGCGCTCCATAATTACGGTGCATTTGTCGACATCAACGGTTTTCAGGCATTGCTTCCGATTTCAGAAATCAGCTTTGAGCGCGTTAACGACATTTCAAAGGTACTTAAGGTTGGCCAGGAGATTAAGGCAAGCGTAATTCGCGCCGACTGGGATAAAGAAAAAGTTTCGCTTTCAATGAAGGCGCTGCTCAGTGATCCGTGGGATACGGCAGATGAGCGCTATTCAGAAGGAACAAAAATTGACGGAAAGATCAGCCGCATTGCAGACTTTGGTTTGTTTGTAAATCTGGAGCCTGGAATTGACGGTCTTGTTCATGTAAGTGAGCTTGGTGTAGAAAAGAATACAAACTTGAAGAAGGTTTACAAGGTCGGAGATGCAATGTCTGTTATCGTAAAATCAGTTGATGTTGAAAACAGGCGCATCGCACTCCAGACAAGTTCAAGCCGCGAGCAGGATGAAAATACATCAGAGTATTTAAGCGGTCACAGCTCGGATGATTCCGGCGAGACCTACAATCCATTCGCGGCTTTCTTTAAGAAATAACGCGCTTTATGTAGTCGTAAAGGAAATCGACTGTACCGTCAATTCCAAGGCGTGATGAATTTACGCAAAGGTCATATGTCCTGATGTCGCCCCATTTGCGGCTGGAAAAATAATCGTGATATGCCTTGCGTGATTTATCATGCCGCTCCATTTTCTTTACGGCTTCCTTTTCCGTAAGATTCAGGTGCTCCATAATGCGCTGAATTTTTTCATCGCGGTCTGCATAAACAAAAATCGAAATCAGATTTTTTTCATCCTTAAAAATTTCATCAGCACAGCGTCCTACAATGACAAACGAATCATCGTCGGCGGCCTTTGATTTTAAAAGGGCAAACTGAAGCTCAGCTACATTTACTGTCGGTGAATTTGAAAAGCCTTTTACTGTTCTTGAAAAAAATACCCTGTGAGGCGCTTCGTCATATTTTGAAAGCTCTTCAGCATCAACATCTTTTTTCTCTGCTACTTCTTCAAGCAGGTTTCTGTCATAAAACGGGATATCAAGCTTTGCGGCGAGCTTACGTCCGACTTCATGTCCGCCAGAACCATATTCTCGTCCGATTGAAATAATAATTTGTCTGTTCATATCTTACCTCTAAAATCTCAGAGTTCACTACAGGTTACAAATAACGTACAAAAATAATTATTGTACTGAGCGCTAATACTATTATCGTAGCAGGAGCTGAAATTCTACAGTATTTTCCCCAGCCTACAGGATGACCTGCCTTACCTGCTACCGAAGTACCGACTACATTTGCAGAGGCTCCGATTGGAGTTCCGCTTCCGCCGATATCAGTTCCCATCGAAAGCGCCCATGCCATTACATGAAGTGACAGGCCTGTTGTTGCCGCAAGCGACTGAATTACAGGAACCATTGTAGCGGCAAACGGAATATTATCGATAAATGCCGACGCAATTGCAGAAATCCAGATAATGATTGCTATCATCAGATACGGATTACCGCCGGAGATTTTTCCGATAAAGCCCGCAATCAGCTCAAGAATACCAGTCTGCTCAAGGCCGCCGACTACGACAAAAAGTCCGATAAAAAATATGATTGTCGGATAGTCAACCTTTGAAAGAAGGATTTTTATATTGCGGCCGCTCGCTATCAAAGTAATTACCGCGATTCCAAGTCCGATTGTGGCAACACTCAAATGCGTGCTTGCATGCGTTACAAGAAGCACGACTGCAAGTGCAAAAATTCCGCAGCTTACGCCAAATCCGGCTTTGTCCTTAATCGCGCTCTCTGGCGTCGGGAACTTTGAAACGTCAATATCGCCGCCCTTTGAAACAAGCTGCTTTCTGCATACAAAATAAAAATATACAAGCGTGAACACAAGCGAAACTGCCGCAATCAATCCAGTATTAATCATAAAATCAGCAAATGAATATCCGAGTGAAGTTCCGATGATGATATTCGGCGGGTCACCGCACATTGTTGCCGATCCACCAAGATTGGCACAGAAAATTTCTGCAAGAATCATTGGAACCGGATTGAATTTTAAAAGCTGCGAAAGCTCAACTGTAACAGCCGCAAGGAACAGAATTACCGTAATTGAATCGATAAACATCGCAAGCATGAATGACATAATCATGAATGTGACGAAAATCGGAATGATTTTGTACTTAACTGTTTTTGCAAGCCTCATGCAGAGCCAGCGGAAAAATCCCACATGCGCCATGCCTTCTACCATGACCATCATGCCGGCAATAAAAATGAT
>CACYCX010000219.1 GCA_902772975.1 uncultured Spirochaetaceae bacterium | reverse complement strand
ATAAAAAGGATGTTTCTGAAATTGTCGAAATAGGCGAAGTTATCTTGGAGAAAGGATACGAGCTTTTCATCCAGCCAATGATAACCTTGCGATATTCCGATAAAGAACTGTTAGACTTAATCACGTTGGTTAACGAGAAGTTGCCTTGCGCAACAGCATTTTACATTGTAGATAGTTTTGGCGAAATGCGTGCCGACGACATCCGCAGAGTAGTCGGTTTGGTTGACCACAATTTAAAACGGTCAATATCTATGGGGTTTCACTCACATAACAATCTTCAACTTTCTTATTCAAATGCTTGTGCTATTTTAGAGATCCCGACTAATCGTGAAATTATCCTCGACAGTTCTATTCTGGGAATGGGGAAGGGTGCAGGCAATTTAAATACGGAATTGCTACTTGAACATTTAAACATTTTTTTTCAAAAAAATTATTCAATTCCCCCTCTTTTAGAAGTAATTGATGAGGTTTTGAATCAAATTCGATCTGAGTTTTATTGGGGTTATTCTCCAGAATTCTATTTATCTGCAGTAAATCATTGCACGCCGAGCTATGCGACCCATTTTTATAGCAAGCATATGTTGCCGATAAATCAGGTCGGTGAATTATTGGGCCAAATAGCAGACGAAAAGAAAATTTCCTTTGACAAAGAATATGCAGAAAAACTTTGGCGTACTTTTAAAATAAAACAACAATGTGACGATTCTGCGGTTCTCTCTGAATTAAAACAAAAGATTCAAAACAAGATTGTCGTTCTGATTGCCCCAGGTAAAAGCATATCAGAATACATTGGTCTCATAAAAGAATTTATTGCAAAAGAAAATACAATATCGGTATCATTAAATATCACAGAAAATTTCGATACAACATATTATTTAATCACCCGAAAGGAACTTTACGATTTGACGTTTGGTTCGGCAAAAGAAATAATTACAACCTCTCGTGTTGCAGATAAATCGTCAAATAATGTGAAAATACTAAACTACGAGAAATGGATTGAAGTTCATGATGGATTAACCTATGATTCATCATCCATAATTGCCTTCAATTTAATGAAAAAATGCGACGTTAATGAAATTTGTCTTGCCGGATTTGATGGATTTTCTTCGAATATCAACGAAAATTATTACAGCCAGGATCTTCGCCATCCTGTGACGCCTCAACAAGCTAAAGAACGGAATGAATTCTATAAAGAGTACATCCTAGCTCTAAAAAATTCTGGTATAAAAGTCACTTTTTTAACTCCATCTAAATATGCATAAGAAAATCAAATATTTAATTATTGATGTCGACGGCACCCTGACAAATGGGCAAATATATATTGGCATAAACGGCGAAATAATGAAAGCCTTCAATGTAAGAGACGGCTTCGGTATACACGATATCCTTCCTCCGCATGGAATAATTCCGGTGGTATTTACGGGAAGGACATCTCCAATTGTTGAAAAACGTTGCTCGGAGCTCGGGATTACAGAAATATATCAAAGTGTAAAAAATAAAAAAAAGGCTCTATTGGAGTTCGTTGAAAATCATGAAACATCGTTGTCAGAAGTTGCGTATATGGGGGATGATGTAAATGACCTCGAGTGTATGGTTGAGGTGAAAAAATGTAATGGCCTTGCGGCTTGCCCAGGTGATGCTGAAAGCGAACTGAAAAATGTGGCTGACTATATTTCAACTTATAATGGTGGATATGGAGCTGTTCGTGATTTTATAAATTGGCTGGTGAAATAAAATATACATGAAGCATGTATTTATAATAAATTCTCATACAACGTTCTTAACTTCAATGGGAACGGTTGAATATCTTCATTTAAAATCAGAAGATGTCGTGTTTCTTTATATGAGAAATTATAAAAACTCTATTACGCCTGTCCCGTTTAGATTTTTTGATATTACAGTACTTTTCAATAAAATTCAACTTGAATGGAATAAAACATGTCATGAGCAAAATAATTTAATAAGAGATGAACAAAAAAAATTAATAAATGAATTAGATTTATTTGTTATTCAACATATTAAAAATAAATATCATTTATATATTCCGCATCTATGGGCGATTCCGTTTCAGTTGTTTTATACGAACTCTATGTGTAAGAAGGTTTCGTATATTCAGGAGGGTGCAGTTTGTCAAAAAAAGGTATTTTGGGTAAATAGACCTTTGTTGGAAAGGTTACGTTTGTTTATTTATCTTCGTTTTTGCAAAGTTAGATTTTTTTACGGGTGTTGGTTTATTTCGGGATGCATTTATAAACAATTTCATTTAGATTCATATGCGACTAATAATCATTATTTTGCATATTTACCTTCTCGGAATCATATTATAAAATGGCCGCTAATAAAAATAAACAAAAAATTTGATGTTAAAAACTTTTTT
>CACYCX010000218.1 GCA_902772975.1 uncultured Spirochaetaceae bacterium | reverse complement strand
TTACGGCAATTTGACGGGAAGTACTGATTAATCGCTTCAAGTGTTAATCATTACTTCCTTAAATATAAGCAATTTTTTTAAAATAGTCATCATAAAAATAGAAAAGAATGTTAAAATAGCGTTTTTCCCTTAAGTTTTTCTGGCGCAATCCGATAATCAAAGGGATTATGCAGGCTTTTCGCCGCTCCATATTTCGGGAGGTACAAATGGGATATAATCAGGCTTACAATGCATACAAAAAGGCAAGCGTAACGACTGCCAGTCAGGGAGAACTGATCGTTTTGTTGTATGAAGGAGCAGTAAAGCGCCTTTCTTCTGCAACTGCGCTGTTCGATGAATCCGGAAAACTCCCGGTTCAGCATATTGAAGAATTTTCAGGACATGTGCTCAAGGCTCAGGAAATCATAACAGAGCTTCAGGTTTCGCTTGACATGGAAAAAGGCGGCGAAATTGCAACAAACCTCATGGCTCTTTATGTTTATTTTAATCAGGAATTAATGAGCGCAAACATTTCCAAGAACAAGGAAAAGATTGACTTTGTACTCAATATGATGAGTCAGCTTGCAGACAGCTGGAGACAGGCTGCAAACACAACAAGCACTGCGCCGGCTCAGGTTCAGCAGGCATTGAACATAAGGGGGTAACTTTTATGGAAAACATTTCGCAGGAAGAACTTAACGAACGCATTGCGCTTCTGAAAAAATTCCGATCCCTCTTGCAGCAGCAGCGCGATAAATTCAAGGAATACCTTAACGTACTTGAAAAGCAGGAAACTTCGATTCAGAACGAAGACACCGAAGCGCTTATGGCTCACACTGAACTTGAACAGCAGGTTGTCTCGAACATCATGAATTTGCAGAAGGTAATCGTGCCGATGTCTGAAATCTACAATAAGCGCGGAAACGGAATGGAAGAAGCTTCTGTAAAGGAAATAAAGGGCGACCTGGACAAGCTTCAGGTAAAAGTTCTTGCACAAAACGAAAAAAACCGTGCGCTCTTAAAATCACACATGACACAGCTCAGGGAGCAGATTGCCTCGCTCAAAAATCCGTACAAGACAAGCCGCTCTATCTACGCCGAAAAATCACATGTCGGCACCATGGTCGCCGTAAACGCCTAGCGCAGAGCTATATTTTAAACCGGCTGAGGAGTTTTTTCATTACGGAAATATTATCCTGCGTCTGGAGTGCCATTTCAGAAACCGACTGGGCTGCCGAATTGATTTCGCGCGAGCCCATCGTCATTTCATCCATGCTTCCCAAAATCGTATTTGAAATCTGAGAAACATTCGACATCTCTTTTGTAACCTGTCCGATATTTGCAACAAGCAGCTTTGACTGACTTCCTACATCACTCGCCTGAGAGTTCATGTCACCGAGCGCCTCAAGCACCTGCTTCGAAGCCTCCTGCTGCTCTTCCATTGCATTGTGAATCTGCCGCAGGATTCCTTCCGTATTTTTAATGTTGCTTACGATTTCTTCAAACGCGCTGTTTGAATCTGCGGAAGAAACTACAACCTTTGAAATCGAATCAGATATTTCATTCAATTCGGCGGAAATCGTCTTTGACTGAGTGGCGGATGTTTCTGCAAGCTTGCGGATTTCGTCTGCAACTACGCTGAATCCCTTTCCGGCTTCTCCGGCATGCGCCGCCTCAATTGCGGCATTCATTGCAAGAAGGTTTGTCTGCTCAGCGATTGTAGAAATCATATTATTTGCTTCCATAAGCATTTCCGACTGAGCCGCAATTTTCTGAAGGCGCTCGTCAACTTCGGAAAGCTTGCCCTGTCCGTCCGTAACAGTGCCGGAAAGCATCTGGAACGAATCCGACATTTTTCCGACAGACGCCGTTACGGAACTGATATTGCCGATCATCTGCTCAATCGCGGCGGACGATTCCGTTATGCCCGCAACCTGGGATTCAATCAAATGAGCCAGATCATCAAACGCCTTGTCGCTCTGATTAAGAATCTGCGATGTAGTATCAACGCTCGCAGCCTGAGTTTCGCTCTGCTTCTTTACGCCTTCGATATTAGCCATAATCTGAGCGGTTGCACTTGCTGACTCCTGCGAGCTTGAGCCCAGGTTGTCGCCGATTTGAGAAAGCGAAATCTGCGCGTCATTAAGCTCGCGGATAATTTTCTGAAGCGTCTCCATGAATATATTGATGTTAGCCGAAATATCAGCCAGCTCGTCCTTGCCGCGTTCCTGCAATCTGAACGAAAGGTCCGCCTCACCGGAAGCAAGGTTACGAACGGCGCTCATAAGATTTTTAAGCGGTCTGTGCAGGTTCGGAAGAAGAACCCAGAAAATAAGGAAGAATTCAATTATTACAAGAAGTACAATCGAAATGACGAACATATTATGCGTAATTGTATCGGCAACCCTGTCCATCACCTCGCTCTTAACTCCAAGGAACATCGTAGTAACAACTTCGTCCAGATTATTTTTAAGCGGGAAATATTCGCAGATATACGGAACATTTCCGAGCTTAGTTTTTTCGATATGAATCTCGCCGTCGGCTACACGCTGAACGATTGCAGTGTGCGCAAGAGTCGTGCCCTGCATTCCCTTTAGTGTAGTAGCCTGCCGTACCGTATTATCAAAAATAGTACAGTCAGTTGCAGTAAGGCTTCCGATTCTGCGAACGAACGTCGGAGTTGAAATGCAGACATAAACAAAAATGCTTCCTTCAATCTTGCGCACACCTTCGTTAAAAAGCGCAGCATTGTAGTAAGGTACGCCCGCAATAAGATAAGTATCACCGCCGACTTTTACGATATCACAGAATTCCTCATCACCAAGAGCGCGGTTTATAATCGAAACAGGAACCGTAATCGAAGGTTTTTTTTCAGTATTCAAAAGGGCACGGTTAGTATTGTAAAACGCAACGCCTTCTGCAATTCCGGCCTCTGTAACGACAGCCGTCACAGCACCATTAAAATCAGAACCAGGCGCAAGGACAAAACCGCGCGTCATCAGAGATTTGCGAATGTATTTTAGTTTTGCAAAAAGCTCAGTACGTTCGTTGTCAATTTCAACTAAAACAACAGAGGCCTTCTGCTTGAGTTCAGCTTCAAAGTATGTAGACAAATCACTCGTTACAAAATGACTGCAGAATAAAATGATGATTGCTTCAAGAAGAAAAATTACGATGGAAGTAAACCCAGCAATTTTTACCGCAATGTGGGCGACCTTTTTTCCCTTCTGTTTTTTGGGAAGATTCTCCTTTGTCTTATCCGACATAACACACCTTCAGAAAAAAATGCAACTCTCAAAAATATTATAACATAGTCCTGAAAAAAAATGTAGTACAACATTATTCATTTATGGTAAAATCTTCACATGGGAAAATTTGACGAGAACACAATTTATATAATCGATTCATACGGCCTGATTTACAGATGTTATTTTGCTTTTATTTCACGGCCGCTTACAAACCAGAAAGGTGAAAACATTTCCGCGCTGTTCGGATTTTTCAGAAACCTTCACGCAGTACTTGAGCACTACAAGCCCAAGACAATCGTTGCCGCAATGGACTCAAAGACAAAAACATTCCGCCACGAGATGTACGCTGAATACAAGGCAACGCGTCAGAAAACTCCGGACGACCTTCACGCTCAGATTCCATGGATTGAAGACATACTTACAGCATTGGGAATTCCAGTCCTGCAGTGTGACGGATACGAAGCTGATGATGTAATCGCGACCCTTGCAGAGAACGCAGTAAAGGCAGGAAAAACATGCCGCATTCTTTCGGGCGACAAGGATTTGATGCAGCTTGTAACTGATGACGTTCAGATTTTAAAACCTGATCATGCCGACATCTGGAAAGTAATCGGACCGGACGGCGTTAAAGCTGAATGGGGAGTTCCACCGGAAAAGCTTCTGGACCTGCTCTCCCTTTACGGCGATACGGCAGATAATGTTCCTGGCGTAAAAGGCGTCGGCGTTAAGACTGCGTGCAAATATATCGAAGAATACGGTTCACTTGAAGGAATATACGAGCATGCTGATGAAATAAAAGGCGCAATCGGCGAAAAAATCAGGGCAGGAAAAGAAAATGCATTCTTCTCCAAAAAGCTGATTACATTGTGCGATACGGTTCCGTGCGCCGCACTTGATTCGCTCAAGGAAATTGAATGGAACTATACCGCCGCCGCCGAAAAATTAAAGCAGTACGGTGCGTTCGCTGTGGCAAAGTCATATGCAGTGATGGGCGTTGAAGCCGGAGGCGGAGCTTCAGGAAATACAAGAGCTTTAAGTGAAGCTGACGAAGCAGTCGCAGCATCAGGCGGAAAAACGGAAGGCGATTTTAGCGGAGCATCCGGCGAGGCAGAACAACAAGGCGGCGGCATGCTCGAAGCGCCGGTTCCGCTCAAGAAAAACTCAGGCGACTACAAGGCTGTCACCGATGTAAAAGAACTTGCTTCCGTAATAGAAAGAATAATCACAAAAACAAAGCTGTGTGCGCTCGACACGGAAACAGACAGCCTTGATACTAACACAGCTTCACTTGTCGGATTCAGTATCTGTGATAAACCAGGAACCGGCGTATACATTCCGGTAAGCGGCAAGGACGCCGACTTATTTGCATCTCCTTCAATTTCAGAAGCAGACTGCATAGAACAAATCGCGCGCCTTTTTGATTCAGACGGCGTCACAGTCGTAATGCACAACGCAAAATTCGATTATGAAATTCTCCGCAATCACGGCCTCAAACCGATTAATTCGGGCAATTCAGCAAAAGCAAAAATTCAGGATACAATGCTTGCCTCCTGGGTTTTAGACAGCGACAGAATGGGGCGCTCCCCCTACTCGCTTGAAACTCTTGCCGAAACAAAACTGGGACTTGCCGGAATCGAATACGACGACATCGTAGAAAAAGGAAAAACCTTCCGCGATGTTCCGCTTGAAACTGCAACCTCGTACTGCGCCGAAGATTCAGATTTTACGCTCCAGCTGTGGCTCATCCTCGAAAAAGAATTAAAGCAGAAAAAACTTTATGAGCTTTACGAACAGACTGAGCTTCCGGTTCTTCCGATTCTTGCCGAAATGGAAATCTGCGGAATACACCTTGATTCATCAGAGCTGGAAAAATTTTCGGTGGAGCTTTCAAAAATAATTTCAGACTGCGAAAAAGAAATTTACGGCATGGTCGGCCACGAGTTCAACATCGCTTCAACAAAGCAGCTTCAGGAAGTTCTGTTTACGGAGCGCGGACTCAAGCCGGGAAAAAAGACAAAAACCGGATACTCAACTGACACCTCAGTACTTGAAGAGCTTGCAGGCTACGATCCTGTTCCTGCAAAAATTCTTGAATTCCGGGAAATGTCAAAATTGAAATCAACTTACGTCGAGACACTTCCAAAGCTGTGCGACAGTCAGGGCCGGATTCACACAACATTTTTGCAGACAGGAACTGCAACAGGCCGCCTTTCAAGCCGCGATCCGAATTTGCAGAACATACCGGTTCGAAGCGACTCAGGGCGGCGGATTCGACAGGCATTTACGGCTGCACCCGGAACAGTATTGATAAGCGCAGACTATTCACAAATCGAGCTTGTCGTGCTTGCCCATTTATCAGGCGACAAAAACATGAGCCAGTCATTCATAAACGGCACTGATGTTCACAAGGCGACCGCCGCCCTGATTTACGGAACGAGTCCCGATGAGGTTACGCCTGAGATGAGGCGGACGGCAAAGACAATAAATTTCGGCGTGATTTACGGAATGAGCGCCTTCCGTCTTGCAAACGAGCTTTCGATTTCGCGGACGCAGGCAACTGAATTCATAAACAGCTATTTTGCCCAATATTCTGCGATTAAGGATTTTGTCGAAAAGACAGTACGCTTTGCCGAGAAGAACGGTTACGTTGAAACGATTTTAGGAAGAAGGCGCCGTATCCTTAACATAAACAGCCGCAACAAAATGGAAAAGTCCGCAGCTGAACGAATTGCGGTAAACACGCCGGTTCAGGGAAGCGCGGCAGATATCG
>CACYCX010000217.1 GCA_902772975.1 uncultured Spirochaetaceae bacterium | reverse complement strand
GTTATAATAAATTACATGAGAACTCTTAGGAATGAATCTGAAATCGAAGCGCTCTGTAAGGCATTGATTTCGCCGACGCGACTGCAAATGCTCAGGATTATTGCAAAAAAGCGGAACATAAATTTCAATGAGCTTGCGGAAGCATGTAATATTACAAACGGAGCCGTAACTCACCACATGAAAATACTTGAGGATTCTAACCTTGTAGAACTGGTGTATTCTCCGGGGATCCGTGGTTCTCAAAAAAACTGTACGCTCAAAGACTATCAGTTTATGATAGACATTTTATCTGAAAATGATGATACAAAAATGTATGAGACAGAAATTCCTGTAGGAAATTTTACTCAATATAAAGTTTATCCTACATGCGGAATTGCAAGCATAAATAAGGTTATCGGTGAAGTTGATTCTCCGCGCTATTTTGACGACCCTTGTGCGAGGGAAGCTGGCATCTTGTGGTTTACAAAAGGCTTTATCGAATACCGTGTTCCAAATTATCTTGAAGACAATCAGAGCCTGAAGGAGCTTCAGTTTTCATTTGAAATAAGTTCCGAAGCACCTGGCATATGCGAAAACTGGCCGAGTGATATTTACTTTTCGATTAACGGAACCAACATCGGCTTTTGGACAAGTCCGGGTGATTTTGGAGAGACAAAGGGACTGTTCACTCCGGAGTGGTGGGATAAGCACTGGAACTCATACGGACTTTTAAAGCTCCTTGTAATTAATGAAGACGGCGCTTTTATTGATGGTGGAAAAATTTCTGACGTCACCATTCACGACTTGAAAATAAAATCAGACGAGGCGATTACATTGCGGATAAGCGTTCCAGAAACTGCTGCTAATATCGGAGGCTGTACTCTGTTCGGCAAGGGATTTGGAAATTACAATCAGGACATAAAGGTCCGCGCCCTGTTTACAGAAAAAGAATAATGGCCGTTTCTTAAAAAAAAATCCTGAACTGAAGGAGGATAATCAGTTCAGGACAATATATTACTTAATTAAATACTTTAACTTAGTACTTGAAGCGCAGAACATTCCAAGAAAGCTTATCGATGTTCATATTGAAAATGTTCTTGTCTCCGTTAACTGGCGGCACATTATGCGGAACAACATTGTCAGGCTTTTCAAATGTGTTGATTGCATTCAAATCATCGCCTTCCATAACGATATGTTCAATCATCTTTAATTCCGCAAAATCATGCAGCTCAAGCTTGAGTTCGTGATTCTGTTTTTTGTCTATGTTAAGGCAGAATACAGTCAGCTCCTGCTTTTCTTCAGAATGAACGACTGCCGTTGCAAGAACAGGCGTTTCGCCGTAACAGGTTTCTATAACCGGTGACTTTACTATCGGTTTTAACACAGTGCCGCGTCCGAATACAGAAAGGTGCTTAAACGGCCAGAAGATTGTCTGCCTTATGACGCTGCCGCCCTTCATCGTGAAGATCGGCGCAATTACATTTACAAGCTGGGCAAGGCATGCAATTTTTACGCGGTCAGAATTATTCAGAAGCGTAATGCCGAGTCCCGCGAAAACCAAAGCGTCGAGAAGTGAGTAGCGGTCTTCAAGAAGGGCAGGAACTTCTTCCCAGCCATGCGGCTGCTGTTTCTGCTGGTACCATACATTCCATTCATCGAAAGAAAGGTTGATTGTTTTCTTGCTCCGCTTTAATGCCTTAACATAATCCGCAGTTGCAGTTACGCTGTGAATGAAGGAATTCATTTCAACGAACGAAGCCAAAAAGTCCTCGTCATTTCCGAGGTTTTCGTAATAGCGGTGAAGTGAAAGATAATCGATATGATCATATGTATGCTCAAGCACAATCCTGTCCCATTCCGGATATGTCGGAAGAAGGGTAGTGGCGCTTCCGCATGCTACAAGCTCAAGTGAATCATCAACCCACTTCATAATTTTCGCAGTCTCGCATGCTTTCTTTCCGTAATCAACTGCATCGAGATGACAGATTTGCCACGGACCGTCCATTTCGTTTCCGATGCACCAGGTCTTTATTCCGTATGGTTTTTCGTGTCCGTTCTTTTTTCTCAAATCACTCCAGGCCGTTCCTCCGGGAAAGTTGCAGTATTCCAGAAGCTCGCCTGCTTCTTTAGGAGTTCCGGTTCCCATGTTTACAGCGCCCATAATTCCGGTGCCAGCTTTTTTTGTCCAGTCATAAAATTCATCTATGCCGAACTGATTTGATTCGATTGTTTTCCATGCAAGGTCAAGACGTTTAGGTCGCTGCTCCTTCGGGCCTATTCCGTCAGTCCACTTGTATCCTGAAAGAAAATTGCCGCCCGGATAGCGCACGAGGGAAACATTAAGTTCTTTGACAAGATTTATAACGTCTTTTCTGAAGCCCTGCTCGTCGGCTTCCTTGTGCCCCGGCTCGTAAATTCCTGTATAAACAGCGCGTCCAAGATGTTCAATAAATGAACTGAACAGCCTGTCGTCTACATCAGAAATTTTAAAATCTTTTTCAATAAAAACAGAAGTCTTGCTCATAGTTACCCCTTGACGCTTCCAACAGTTAAGCCTGTAATGAAAGCCTTTTGGTTTATTAAGAATAGGATGATAATCGGAATTACCGAAAATACTGCGCCTGCAAGAAGAACATCATAGTTATTACCGTAAGGCGTCAATAGTGCATTTAAGCCGATCGGCAAAGTCATGTTCTCGTTTGAACGGAGCGCAATCAACGGCCACACAAAGCCGTTCCAGCTTGACATGGCCTGTAAAATCATAATCGCTGCAAAAGCAGGAAGCATAACAGGACACATAATTCGGAAGAATATACTGATTTCGTTGCAGCCGTCAATACGTGCAGAGTCAATAAGGTCCAGAGGAAGTCCAAGACAATACTGACGGAAATAGAAAACCGCAAACGGTGAGACTACAAACGGAAGGATTACGCTTGCTTTTGTGTTGATGAATTTCATTTTGACTACAAGCTTGAACAACGGAAGAATCAATACTTCAGTCGGAATCATCATTACAGCAAGAACGATAAGGAAAATTAGATTGCGTCCCTTAAACTGATAGACGCTGAGTCCGTAGCCTACCATTGAGCAGAACAAAAGCGAAAGTGCCGTCTGCAGGGCTGTCAGTATGATGCTGTTTTTAAACCAGAGAAAGTACATGCCGTCGTTATAATTTATGAGCGCCTTGAAGTTATGAAGGCTCATTGTCTTAAAATTAAAATCGAGCGTCAGTCCGTTCTGTACCATCTGTGCTCCAGGTCTTAATGACGAAAGGAGCATGAAGATAAACGGCATTATACAAAAAAGAAAAATTACAATCAGCATAAAATATTTTAAAACTTCAAGTACATATTCTGAAGGTCTTGTTTTCATATTAGCTTTCCTCCTTAAAAAATTACGATTGCTTTTTAAAGGTTCCGGTTGCAAAAAGCTGGATGATGTTTACAACCATGATGATTACAAAAAGGGCAACGCCGATTGCAGAACCCATTCCGATTCTTGCATAGTTGAAGCCTTCAAGATAAATGTAGGAAACCATAGTAAGTCCGATGTCTCCGGGCGAAGAGGCAGAACCGAACATCGTATATGTTTCACCGAACATTGCAAAGCCGCCGTAAACGCTTATAGTGATTACATAGATTGTTACGTTCTTTAAATTCGGAACTGTGATGTACCAGAATTTCTGCCATGTATTTACGCCGTCAATATCGGCCGCTTCATACTGCTCCTGCGGAATTGCATTTAAACCCGAAAGAAAATAAATCATGTTTACGCCAATCCATTTCCATGTACAGAAAAGGACAAGAACGAACATTGTAGTCGCTCTCTGGAAAAGCCATTTTTTTGGTGCGGCTCCAAGCTTTATCAAAACTGAATTTACAAATGCAGTGTCCTGTGCACTGAATACATATCTGAAGAAAAGACCTGCTACAACAACAGAGGTTAGGGCCGGAAGAAAATATGCTGACTTAAAGAAATTTTTTAATTTTGTTGTCTTTGAGTTTATGAGAACTGCAAGAAACAATGGAAGCGGAATCAGTACTATGATTGTAAGTATCGTGTAAATCGTACTGTTTTCAAGAGCATGAAAAAACTGCTCGTTGCAAAGATTTTTATAGTTTTTCAATCCTATAAAACTAACATCATCAAAACCTGCTACATCCTGAAAGCTCATGATGAATGTGTTGATAAGAGGATATAGGGTAAACAACAGAAATGAGATTAAGAAAGGGGATACGAATATCCACGGAGCTGTTTTTTGATTAATCAGAATTTGTGAAATAGGTTTTGCATTCTTTGTTTTCATAAAAATCCTTAGCTCGTAAATTGCAAAAAAAACAGGGGCTGCCTGATACAATTATGCAACCCCTGCCGCTATAAATTATTTACTGTTCAAAATCTTGTTTGCTTCAACAAGTGCTTCTCTTGGAGATGCTGATCTCTCACCCAATACCTTGAACATTACATTCTTCTGAACGAGTGTCTGTGCTTCCGGGAATTTGTCGCCGCCGTTTACGCCGAGAATTTCGTCCTTGATTTCAACGAGCATGTCGAAAATACCGTCGCCAAAGTATGCTGTGAATTTGTTCGGAGCCTTCATTGCAGGATCTGTCCATGCATCCCAGCGGATCGGGTCAAAGCCAAGCAGTGTCCATGTCTTGATAGAGCCTTCTTTTGAAGCCTTTGCATAAACCATAAAGCGTGAAGCAAGGTCTGTGTGCTTTCCCTGTGAAGGAATTGCTGTACCTGTTCCACCCAAACCTGCTGAGCGTGCGCCGCCTTTCTTCCATACCGGCATCGGACGAACGATGATCTTTCCGCTCAATTTCGGCATGTAGTCTGTAAAGCGGTTCATGTACCAGAGAGGCATCCAGATACTTGCAGCACCTGAATTGTTCATGAATGACCAGTACTCTTCTGAGTGATGGAAGCCGCCCGGTGCAATCTGCGCAACGCCGTCGTCTACAAGCTTCTTGATGTATTCAAGTGTCTTAATGTTGATTTCGCTGTCGAGAGCTCCGTTTCCGTCTTTGTCAAGGAAGTCGCCGCCCTGCTGAGCGATAAGCGGATAGAATGACCAGTGCTCTGTTGATTCAACAGTTGCCATCGGTTTTCCAGTTTTCTGAACTACGATTTTGCCAAGGCGATAGAAATCGTCCCATGTTACGATATCGTCAGGATTAACGCCTGCTGCGTCAAGAATTTCCTTGTTGTAGTAAATTACGGCTGCACCTACATGATAGTCTACACCGTAAATGTTTCCGTTCTTTGTATACGGATTAAAGCGTCCCTTGATAAGGTGATCCATATCAAGCAAATCATTCAATTTTACAAGAGGCGGATTTTTGCCTTTCAAGAAGTTTGCGAATTTACCGATTTCAATATCAGAAATGTCAGGAGCGCCTGAACCAGACTGAAGTGCAATCAACAATTTGTTGTGCATTTCGTCATAGCCGAGTACTTCAACTGAAAGCTCAATCTGTTCGTTTGGATTCTGTTCATTCCATGTCTTTGCTGCGTCCTGCATGAATTCAGCATGAGCGTTCTGAAATGTCCAGAAAGTAAGCTTAGTCTTCCCTGAACCTTTTTTCTCTCCCTTACAGCCAGTGAACCCTGCCATAACAGCTAATGCCAGTGTTGCACCAATGATTTTTGACAATCTAGTCATAATTGCCTCCTTTTGGTTTAATGACTGTTAAACATATTTATCATACGCTTAACTAATTGAAAGTATAAGTCCAGAGTTTTGATTTGTCAAATAAAAGTTGTCTTTTGAAAGTAAAAAAAATTATCCCAGATGGCGGGCGTCGCTTGCAAGCTCCAGAATCGGACAGAAAATATTTCCGGGAGTCTTGTCAAAGCGTACAATCGTGATGCCTGTGTGCGGAATATGAAGCGTTGCGCACATGTAAGGAAACTGCTGGTTGAAAATCCGTGAAAGCATCGCCGAGGTTGAGCCGCCGTGACAGAAAATTGCAATCGTTTTCTGAGAGTAGCGGCTGTCCTTGCAGCGGTAATATTTTCCTTCGCGCTCGTAACCTAGAGTAGTCAGAAAATCATCTGTTTTTTTTGCAATCAAGTCAGCGTCAGCTGTGGCAAGGTTATCGACAAAATACGGATGGTTTCGCCATTCGGGATTATTTAAATCCCAGCCGTCCTTTACAAGCTCGTCTGCTAAAAGCCATGGGTTTCCGCTTTCGTACAGTGCATCGCTTTTTCCGTAACGGATTTCCCGCATGAAATCAAGCGTTACGATTTTTTTAATTCCAGACGCTTTGGAGAATGCCTCGGCTGTCTGTTGTGCCCGTCCCAGAGGTGATGAAAAAATTTCTTCTATTCCTTCATCTAAAAGCCTCTGTGCTGCGATGTCTGCCTGCTTTAATCCGAGTTCCGTAAGGCAGTCTTTCTCGTAATCAGGATGACCGTGACGCACTAACACTATCCGCATTTTTCCCCTCCATGCGAAATCTGACGCTGACTGAATCCAAATTGCAGCTTAGTTTACAAACTGCAATGTAATCTTTCCGCCTGCAAGCGACTCGAACGGGCCCGGCTTAGGATGACAGGCGCGGTGATTACCGGAAAAGTCATCGTTGAATACGATAGGCGAGCCGTCCGGGTTTTCAAATTTCTGCTCTGGCTCAAAGGCAAAGCCAAGCGTCTGTGTTGAAATGGTGTCCGCCGTTATGTCTTTTATAAGGTCGTAAACATTTGTGCTGAATGTCACCGCGCCGTTTTTTTCTTCCAGCGAGAAGTCAGCTTTTTCGGAAAGCACGCGCGCATCGTTTTCCTTTGACATCGGTTTTGCGCCGTTGAAATAAACATTGCCTTTTGCCCATACCGGAAGAGGATTGTAATAGCGGTCGCTTGGTGCAGAGCCCATTCCGCAGTAGCCTTCAAATTGCGCTTCCCATTCTTCCTGTGTCGGGTATGAATCATACGGAGCTGTTCCTGCGATTACATTTGAATCTGTCCAGTCAAAGCCAGCCTTAATCATCTTTACGCTTTCGTCCATAATTTCCTGCATGCCAGGACGGATTTTTTTCTGGACAAAAATATTGTTGTAGAATCTTGCGTCTCCGTGAAGGATTGACATAAAGCCCATGATTTCAGTTCTGTGCGGAACATGATAAGGCGTGTAGCGCGGCGACGGCTTTGAAACTGAACCGTTGTTTACGCCGAGACCTACGGCAGTCAATGCGCCCGCGATATAATTATGAACGATTGCAAGTCCCTGTGTCGGAAGCTTGAGCGCATGGTCACTTAACAGAATGTTGTTGTCGATGAGTGTCGGACCGTGAGAAACTTCAACGAAAATGTCTTCGCCCAATCCGTCAATGCAGGCCTTGTTTGCGTTTGCGTCAAACGGAAGTGTATTGTCGTGGAAAAGGTTCTGCGTTACGCGTGTTCCCTGCGCCTGCCAGTCAAGCCAGAGTCCGCGCGTGCAGTGATGAAAATGATTGCGCCTGATTATTACATCGATTGCAGCATGCATTTTGATTCCGCCGATTTCAGCTCCGGCAAGATTCTGCTTGTTGTTGATATGATGAATGTGATTGTCTTCGATGATTGAGAATACGCCGCCTAAGTGGCCTACGATTCCTGTCTGACCGCAGTCGTGAATGTTGCAGCGGCGCACGATGTGGCTTCCGATATTTTCCTTTGTCCAGCCTTCAATCTGTGCCTGGCAGATGTTGTCGCGCTCTGTCTGTGTTCCGTCCTTGAATTTCCACTTGAGCC
>CACYCX010000216.1 GCA_902772975.1 uncultured Spirochaetaceae bacterium | reverse complement strand
TCTAATTCTAACTGGAGGAATCAATAATGGCTGAAAAGAAATTGAACGCATGGAAGGATCGCTTTGAAAGAGATATCGGCATCAAGGATTCCGTGATTCTCTATGGGAATGTCTTTGACATCTGCAAGAATCAGCTTCATGGGAACAACTATGATTCCATCCTTCGAAATGTCGTTGACATTGCAAAGGAGCAGGGCTTTAAACATATTCATGTTTGGGATAGCGTCGAAGGTGAAAATACGGACTTGGGCGAAGCTATTTCTTCAGGGACGCAGTCGTCCAGCGGTGCGGCTGATAACAGCTATTTGTCAGAAGATGATGAAGCCCTGACGGCACCGGTTGCAAATAGGGGCGGGAATACTTCTGAGGATATAGATAATTTCTTCTCGCGGATGTTCAACACCCTAAAAGAGGGGCCTAAGGCGACCGCCTTTGTGCTTAATTATTCTGATTTCCTGTTTGGGGATTCTAAGTCGCTGAGTACGCAAGAGCGAGTGTACTTGGAAAAACTGTATAAGACTCTGCAGGCGCAGCAGTATAACATCTTGGGTGATTATGCAACTGGTGGGTCTAAGGGGAATGTGGTTATCATTATTACAAAAAACCAGTCGTCGTTCCCGCCTATTTATTATTTGGACAATCCCCAGGTTAGCACAATCAACATTCCTTATCCCGGTCGTTCTGAAAGGGCTGACATGGTGGAAAGCCAACTTGATGTCCTGAAGGTTTCGCAGGATCTTAAAAGTGAAAAGAATCGGGTGCTTAAGGAACGGTTTATCGATTCGTTGGATGGTTTCAACCTAAAAGAAATCGCCCAGCTTGTCAAGCTGTCGAACCAGCTTCCCGAACCTTTAACCTTTGAAAAGCTGATAAACCTTTACAAGTATGGTGAAAAAATAAGCCCGTGGGAAGAGCTGAATAAAAAGAGACTAGAAACTATTGCGGATGAACTGAAAAAACGCGTGAAGGGTCAGGATGAGGCGATTGAAAAAGTCAGGTCTGTGATTCTTCGTGCCTTTACGGGATTCTCTGGCTTGCAGCATTCCGCCAAACAGCGTAAACCGAAGGGATCCTTGTTCTTTGTCGGACCGACAGGTGTCGGAAAGACGGAACTGGCGAAGGCTCTTGCTGCGTTTGTATTTGGCGACGAGAACGCTTGCATTCGATTCGACATGTCGGAATTCAGTCAGGAACACAGTGACCAGCGCCTGATTGGTGCTCCTCCGGGATATGTTGGTTACGAAGCGGGTGGTCAGCTGACAAATGCCGTGATGGCAAAGCCTTTCTGCGTTTTGCTATTTGACGAAATTGAAAAGGCCCATGGCAGGATTCTGGATAAATTTTTGCAGATTCTTGAAGACGGTCGCTTGACCGACAGCAAGGGGCAAACGGTCTATTTCTCCGAAACCATTATTATTTTCACTTCCAATATCGGTGCTGCTAGTGGCGAAATTACTCCAGACATGAGCCATGAACAGGTGCGCGATAAGTTCATCGAAGAAGTGAGAAAGCATTTTGTGAACGAACTAAAGCGTCCTGAACTTCTGAACCGCATTGGCGACAATATCGTTCCCTTCAATTTCATCAACAATGGTGACATTTTTGTTGAAATCGCAAAGGCAAAGGTGCAACCATTGGAAGATTTTATGAAGGAGCGCTATCAGGCTACGCTTAAATTCGAAAATAAAGATGCTATTTTCCAAGCAATTGCAGACAGCTGCGACCCAAAGAACGGTGGTCGTGGCTTGCTGAATATCATTGAATCGCAAATTGTCAACAAGCTCGCAGATTTCGTATTTGAACATATTGAAGAACTGCAGGGTCGTGTAGTTGTCGTTTCGCGACCGAATCCGAAATTGACAAGGTTTACGGTTGACTTTGAGTAATGCCTTACCTGAATTTAGCCGCAATTCGTGAATGTACCGAAGCGGAGGGCCCCGGCAAAAGATTCGCAATCTGGAGCCAGGGGTGCCCGCGAAAATGCAAGGGATGCTGCAATCCGCATATGCAGCCCCTTGTCAAACGTCATATCGTGAATACGGTCGATGTCAGGGAGATGATTCAAAAATCACGGATGGAAAACGGCATAGAGGGGGTCTCGTTCATTGGCGGTGAGCCGATGTTGCAGGCAGAGGGGTTTTCCGATGTTGCAAATTGGTGCCATGAAAATGACTTGAGCGTTCTTGTTTTTACTGGATTCCTGCATCAAGAATTGCTGGATATGCACAATCCGTTTGTAGATGCCTTGCTAAAGAATACCGACCTGTTGGTAGATGGTCCCTTCATAGAATCGCGGCTGGACTATGAACGAGACTGGATTGGCTCCACGAACCAAAATGCAATATTCTTGACGGACCGCTATTCTCCGGGAATCGAAAAGCAACAGGGGAAACGCCGCGTGGAATGCTTTGTGTCGGATGAAAAAATTATGATCAACGGCTGGCCCGTCGGGCTGTGAGCTAGTGCCAAGTGGATGCTTTCCGCAATTCCAGTTCCTTCATTTTCCCTATTGTGAAGGTGGCTTTTTCGGAAAGATAGCCGGAAACCCTGCGCAATCGCAAGATGTCTGAAGAACCACAAGAACTGCATGTATCGGCAATTCTTCCGAAATGCCCACATACCTTGCATTTATCGAGTGGAAAGTTGATGCCGAAGTAGTTGCAGTTACTTTTTATGGCGTATTCCACAATTTTCTGAACGCCTTCAATGTTGCACGAGGGTTGTTCATCCAGTTCTACAAAGCTGACGCAGCCTCCATTGCACATGGCGTGGAATGGGGCCTCAAGATTAATCTTTTCAAAAATGGAAATTTTTGTATCAACAGGAATGTGGAAGGAATTGGAATAGAATCCCTTTGCTGCTGATTTGCATTGCTGCCCATATTTTTTGTAATCTTGCTGTGCGAATAATCCAGTTGTTCCTTCTGCTGAGCTAGCCAGCAGCGAAAAGTTCATATGGTGTTCTGTTCGAAATGAATCCACTTTGTGTCGCATAATGCGTAGCACTTCTAAGGCGTCTTTATGGAACTTGTGTAGATTGCCTACTTCGGAGAAGTTTGCGTTGAATAGTTCCGAAAGAGCATCCCATAATCCTATAAAGCCAATAGAAAGAGTGCCGTGCTTAAATGCGGTTTCTCGGTCTTTTACAGAATCAAGATATAGCTTATTTTCGAGCGCGAATATAGAAGAGTTGCTATTGCATAATGTGTTGAATCGGTGAAGAAGCAGTTCGCTGCAGTCTTCGAAAAGAGCTTCAATTTTTTTGAGAAATGTTTGGAAATTTTGATTGGATTCAACGGCGAGTCGTACCAAATTTATTGTGACGCAGGCGATGTTGCCTCTGTTTAAACCAGAAGGCTCTCCGTACAGATCATCTATGACTCTAGTTCTGCATCCCATAATTCCAATCTTGTTTGGATTGTAGTTCTTGTTGAAAGAGGCGTCGCAGTTAAAGAATGTCGGAATCATTCTGTTTGCGGTTCCCTTTAGTGCCATTTGAAAGAGATCGTAATTTGGTGCCGTTTCTATTCCATTAATGTCGCGGGAATATTTAAAAACAATGTTTGGAAATATAAAAGGATTGCCTTCGCTGTTTCCCTTGAGGGATGCGGCCAAAATGGCTTTTGTGATTCGTCGGGCGTTAACTGATGTTCCGTAGCCGATGTTTAGGGTGGTGTAAGGCTTTTCGCACCCTTTTCGTGAATAGATGTTTAAATCTTCGAAGAAGTTGCTAAAGGTTTCTATTAATACTTCGTCAGTTTCATCTACGCGGAATTCCGCCATGTCACAATCAAAAGACAAAAAACCAATTCCACCTGATTGGCTGTTTGTCAGATTAACGATGCTACGGTATAATTTGCGCAATACGGCTGAAACCTGGAGGCTTGTATCTTTAATAAGGTCGCATATAGATAATCCGATGCAATTGTATGTTTTGTCGTAGAATTCCAGGTCGTGAATGTGAATGTATGCTTGCCTGTGAAGATTTGCGTATTTTTGAGGGATTACGTTTAGGAGGTCTTGTTTGCAAGTTTTTACGCCTATTTCAAGAATAGATTCTGTGGAATTTTTTTGAATGTTAGCCAATTCAATCATTGAAAGCCTTTTGGTTGATGAGTGCTCTAACCATATTTTCAACATATTCTTTGGATTTGTCAGTTGTATTTATTTTGTGGACGATGTTGCCTAATTTGTCCATGATTTTGTTAGAGTAGTATGTATATCTTTCTGCTCGTTCAATGG